>JBFEPB010000023.1:0-10802 GCA_041550295.1 bacterium
ATTTCGCAAGGGAAGTGTTCGAACAAATCCCGCGTGAGATCAAGGAGTTCCTGCTAAAGACGTCGGTCCTTGATTACCTCAATCCGAGGGTCTGCGATCATCTGTTGAAAATGAGGAGATCAAAGAAGATCCTGGGTTTTCTTGATGCGGAGAATATGTTCATCTCCAAGGTCGGGGATAATTATCAATATCATCCGATCTTCCATGAATTCCTGCGTAAGATGCTCAACCAGTATTTCACCAGCCATGTGGTGAAGAAACTTCATTACAAGGCCGGTATGCATCTCCTTGCTCAGAAAGACTACAGTGCGGCAGTCAGGCATTTAGTTGCCGCGGAGCGCTATGCTAAGGCAGCGCAGATCCTGGAAAAGAACCATCAGCACTGGATGAGACGGGCCGATTATTCCAGTTTTGTCCAACTCGTAGACATTTTTCCTGCCGCGGTTCTCGACAAGTATCCGTATCTACTCTTGCGGAAAGCCGATGCACTTGATAATCTCCAGAAGAAAACACAGGCCCTGAAACTTGCCGAATCGGCATTGAAATCATTCCGACATTCAGAAGACAATCGCGGCACGGCCGAGTCTCTGATTTTGAAAGCACTTGTCTACTATAGTGAGGGACAGCGCCGCAGAGGAATATACTATGCGAACAAGGCTTACGGCCTAGTAGAGAAAAAGAACTCGCAATTGACTGCGAACGTTCTCATGGAACTGGGGAGTATGTACCGCGACGCTTGCCGCTTTGATAAAGCTCAGGACTGTTTTGGGAAGGCGCTGAAAATCATCCGCAAATGCGAGAACCGAGAACTAGAAGAGGATCTACTGACGAGGATCGCTTTGCTACATTTCACGATGTCGAATTTCATAGAGGCGGATAAGCTATTCATGGAAGTGCTTTCGAAATTCGGGGATCTGATTTACGGGTTGAATTTGATATACAAATACAGCACGGTTGTCGCCATAAAGTGCGATCTGGGTGATTACCCCGCAGCATGGGATTACTTGAGTCGGGCCGAGGAACTGTTGCAGAAATATAATGACCCGTGGATTACCAAGTATCTTGTGTACATGAGGGGTAGATTACACTGGGCCGAAGGGAATTTCAGAAAAGCGATCGAATTGCTGACCGAAGCCGTCGATAAGTACCGGGCATTCTCGAGAATTCTGGATCCATACATTATTTGCGACATCATCGATTCACATTTGAGACTCGGCGAGATCAGCCAGGCGCGTGCTGCGTTCTCGAAAATGGACGAGGTGATCGACATCATAAACGAAGCACCAAACCTGATTGCCAGCTATCTGACCGTACGCGGGGCATTAGAATCGGCCGAAGGCACGTACGCCAAAGCCATCACATCCTTCAAAGATGCTGTCAGGAAGGCGCGTACCATTGACGAGAATTATCTTATGATGATCACAAATATAGAATTAAGCAAATGCCACTTTAAATATGGCGCCTATGAGCAAGCTCTATCGTCGTTCAGGAAATGCCTCGAGATAGCGCACTGCTACAGCTATAATGCATATATGTTGATCGAAGCCCGCGACAATATCGATCTATTCAGGCTGGCATTGGAGAATGATTGCATGGTCGACTTTGTCGTGCGGGTGCTGGAACGCACCGATAGCGAGCAGGCCAAGCATCTGGTCAATTGGCTGCACGTTAAAAGAGGTCTTTATGACCTTGAATGCCGGCTCTTTGGCAAATTAGTGATAAATGATGCAAACGGGCGGGAAATATTACCTTCCTGGCGGACGAAAATTACCAAAGAACTTTTCGTACTCTTCATTGCCGGGCAGAGAAAGAAATACAGCAAAGACCAGATGATCGACACGTTCTGGCCCGGTAAGAACTTGCGGGGCGCAGCGCATAGTCTGCACGTGGAAATTTCAGCCCTGCGGAACACGCTGAAGGAGATTATTCGAACCGATATCGATAAGCAGAAACTCGTGCTTTTCGAGAATCAGCAGTATTTTTTGAACCCCAAAATCTATATAAGTACCGACGTACAGGAAATGGAGCGTCTCGTCAGTCAGGCCGCCGCCGCCCTTGGTCAGAAACGAGAGCAGGCAACACAGTTGTACAGCAAAGCCCTTGAACTGTATCGCGGAGAATTTGCCGAAGATATTACCTCACAGTGGTGCGAAGAAACACGCGCGTACTATAGGAAGGTTGTAGTAGATATTCTCAAGAAGATGGCACATGTGCACTATGAGGACAAAGCTTATGCCGAGAGTCAGAAATTCCTGCTCCGAGCTCAGGAGATCGACGATTCGGATGAGTCGGTTTATGTTGCGATCATGCGGTGCCTACAGGCGCTGGGTGATAAGGATGGTGTACAGCGACAATATAAGAAATTGGTGAAGACACTAGATAACCTCGGGATATCAGTACCCAGCAAAGAGGCAACCGAGATCTATCAAGACAGTCTGCGTTGATTTTCTGACCTTTTCGCACCCCAATATCTGTTTATAAAACCGCATCAAAACAACCGCAATGCCCCTACGAGGCTGAATAGGTCTAGTATCCAGCGTAGTGGCAAATTTGCCCACGAGGGCAAAGCCAGTACAGGAAATTTGAGAGTTCATGTGAGTATTTTGTGAGTTAGTACAATAACATGATATGCGGAGGTGAAACATGAAAAAAATGATTGGCATGATGCTGGTTGGTATTCTGCTATTTGGGGCTGAATACGGCAGAATAACTGGCCGCGTCCTTGATGCCGAAACTGGCGCACCTCTGGTCGGGGCCGACGTGATGGTCGAAGGCACTGACCTGGGTGCTGCTACAGATGAGAACGGAGATTATGTCGTTCTCTATGTCCCTGCTGGTACCTACCGGGTCAACTCATCCTACATCAGCTATGATCCCCTAGCTTTTGCCAACGTTGTCGTCAATGCAGAGCTTACAACCGTACTCAATTTCCGTTTGCCTCCGACAGTAATCGAGGTAAAAGGCGTGACTGCCGTTGCGGAACGCGAAGCGATAGTACGCGATGCGGTGCATACAAGGCGCGCAGTCACTTCGACGGAAATGGAACGGTTGCCTATCACAACGATCAATCAGGTAATCGCCCTGCAGGCTGGAGTTGTGCAAAGCAAGAGAGGAACGCATTTGCGCGGTGGCCGGGATGGTGAGATATCCTTTTTTGTCGATGGCATAGTGGCTAAAGACCCTGTTAACAACTTTCAGTCATCGATCATCAATCCATCAGCCGTGGAAGAGGTATCCGTGGTGAGCGGCGGTTTTGATGCCGAATACGGTGATGCGCTTTCGGGTGTCGTGAACATCGTAACGCGTGAGGGTGGTCCGAAAACAGCGGGCAGCGTAAGCTATCTTACGGACGAAATGTTCGGAGGATGGCAGGATCAGATCAATTACGGGTACAACCAGTATGAGTTCTCACTAGGGGGACCTGTGCCCGTTACGACGCGGCTACGCTATTTTGTATCAGGCGAAATGATGATGACCGATGCCCAGCATCAAGAAGGATTGTATAAGCTGCCGTCGCCACGAATGGATTATCGTGCGCAGTCGAGGCTGTCCTATAGCCTGCCAGGCGCAAAGGGTAAGCTGACGTTCACTGGCTTCGCCGAGAGACGTCAATGGGTGTTGTACTCGACCATAACCGGTACGGGTCAGTACGACCTGAAGTATTTCGATCAGAAACCGATGAACCGGATCAAAACCTGGATACTCTCATCCACTTTCAACTATATGCTTACTCCTCAGACCCTTACTTCGCTTAAGATTGGTACGACACACTACAATCGGTTCTATGGCAATCGCGATTACGACTACGAAGAAGCGAATGACCGTCAGTGGTATGAAGACTATCGCTGTTACGGCGAGCATCTGTTTCCGCTTCTCTATGAAGTGTCCAAGAATGGCTACGCTGTGATCAACGGTGACACGATAACAGTAGCCAATGTTTTGATCGATAGTGTGATGCAGTACCACGAAGAGTACTTCAACCGCGATGCCCAGGCACTGAGGCACAATCCGTACGGGGTCGAAGGGCAGTTCTACACCTACGGCGATTTTCGTAACTATAGTCTCTGGAACCAAAGTGATATCCAGGCACGGTTGGATGTCAGTCATGCTGTCGGCAAGGTGCACGAGTTCAAGACGGGGTTTGATCTGACACGGTACGACATGCAGTTCTTCCAGAACAACCTACCCTGGGTCGCTAATCCCTTCTGGGATTACTATGACCGCAGTCCCTGGAAGATCTCTGGTTATGTCCAGGACAAGATGGATTTTGAAGGTTTGGTCGCACGTATCGGGCTTCGTTTTGACTACTTCGATGCAAAAGCGACAACCTATCAGAATCCTGAAGACTATCTGAACCAAAATCTTGTCAGTTCGGAACCGATTTATCAGATATCACCACGGCTCGGGTTCTCGCTGCCGGTTACTGACCGGATGAAACTGCGCTTTAACTATGGTCAGTATTTCCAATTGCCGGCATTGAATAACCTGTACTCGTCGACCGATACCCAGGTCGTGAGATTGCTGATAAGCCGGGGCAACGCCATACTCGGTAACGTTCTGATCGAACCAGAAAAAACGGTTTTGTATGAACTCGGTATTGAGAATCAGTTCAACGACGATGTCGTGTTCGGGTTCACGGCCTACTTCAAGGATATATATGATCTGAATCAGGTCCGCGAGGTTGTGGCAATACCCTACTCGTACTTTCAATACCAGAACGTGGACTACGGCAATGTCAAAGGTTTCGAGATGAATCTCCAGAAACGGATGACCGACATGTGGGCAATGGGTGTCAGCTACACGTTGCAGTTTGCCAAGGGTACGGCTGCGTCCGCGTTCGAATGGTATCAGGATCATTACTTCTACAACATCGCCGTTCCGGTGATCGATTACTGGCTCGACTTTGATGAGCGCCATATTCTGAATGCGAACCTTGATTTTGAAATGCCTGGTGATTTCTTCTTGATCCCGCTGCAGAACTTCAACAATTCGTTCGTATTCTCATACCATTCGGGTACGCCCTACACGCCGCGTGATTTGCGGGGAAATCGTCTGGGTGATGAAAACTCGGCACGTATTCCGGGCTTTTATAATGTTGACTGGAATTTCAGCCGAAGCATCAAGTTGGGACCGGCAAACCTCGTAGTCCGTGGCATGCTGCTCAACCTGTTCAATAGCGACCAGATAATCGAAGTTCACGAAACAACTGGAGATCCATTTGATCACGGAGATCCAGAGCCATCGCTTGATCAGTTCGGTTATACCTCAATGGCCAGTTCGCGTTATTCGCCGCAATCCGATTTCAACCATGACGGCTTGATCGATCCGCGTGAGGCGAAGCAATCTTATATTGACTGCCAGAACGATTACTGGACTGATGCGCGTAACTACTATCCTGGGTTCCGTGCCCGTTTCGGTGTGGGATTCATGTTCTGATTGTGAAATGAAGTTGAGGTCAGCAAGATTCAACTACGCCATACTCATCGTTTTTGAGTATAGTTGAAGCCTGCGATCCACAGACCGACACCTGGGAGAGCAAAGCCCCCATGGCGCAATGCCATGGGGGCTTATAGAATGAGCCCTGTGAATGAACGTGATTGATACGGTGCTTGCCATTAGCGGGAATCAGAAAACTGCAGGGGGAGCAGAGTAAATTGCGTGCTATGAAGCCTGACAACTGGAAATCATGAAGACCGTTCCGTTAAAGACCATCGAGAGAAAAAGATGGCTGCTTGACAAGAGCAACAAGATATTCCGGGTCGAGGAAGCCAAGGATTTCATCGAGCGGCTTGGTTTGGTTACGGCGCTTTCCAATGGGCTGTTACCAAGTCTGCGTAACGCGATATATATAGATGACCTGCCTAACCGATTTGAAGCTGACCAGAGGCTATGGGATTTCATTCATGTATTGATCACGAGGAAATGGGCATTCTATGGCCGAGTATTAGGCGGGCATAATATGGTAATATCGATCAATCTATTACCCAGTTTCATTCGGCTCTATCCAATCCCGGATTACCGAAAGATGAGTGGCAAAGGAACATTGAGCAGCACGGCAAAATTAATAATGGATGTACTCGTCAAGCAGGGGCCGCTGATGACCCACGAGATCAGGGAGAAGGTCGGGTTCATTTCACCGGCCGCCAAGAGGAAGTCGACTC
This sequence comes from bacterium, assembly GCA_041550295.1. GTDB lineage: Bacteria > Hydrothermota > Tepidihabitantia > SM23-42 > SM23-42 > SM23-42. The sequence continues at coordinate 6,162 of JBFEPB010000023.1, forward strand.
AGGCTCTGATCGAGTTGCAGCGTAAACAACTGATCTGCTGTGCCGGTAAGATCGCACGCCACAAGTGCCGCTGGCGCTTTGGTCTTTGGGCGGCAACCGAACAGTGGTTGCCGGAAGATGTAAAAGCTCGTGCGCGCATGTTGGGCGGGGAAGAGGCAAGGAAGAAGGTGATCGACAAATACATCTATGCATCAACAAGGACGACGGTAAAGAAGATCGCACAATTTTTCAACATACCGCTGCGCGAGGTCAACAAGATCGTCAATTCCATGATTGACAAGGAGCTCGTTTCATCTTATAATGAAAAGGGTGAAACGTATCTGTTCAAAGGAAATCTTTAGGAAATACTCACAAGTCCCACAAATACACGGTGATGATTCAGAGCCATAAGAGCGTACCTCTGCATCGGATGAAAAAACAAATGCGTGCCCTGCGGAGGGATATGCTCAGGTTCGCGCATGATTTGATCGCGATTCCAACTGAGAATCCACCCGGTAAGGATTACAGAGCGTGCGTTCGTCTGATATCATCGCTTCTGGAACGATTCGGTCTGAAACCGCGGATATTGAAGGTGAAGGGTTACACTGACCGCGCTCATCCGCGCTACTGTATTCTTTGTTCATGGGGCAAAGGAAAACGCAAATTGTATTTTCATGGACACTACGACGTGGTTCCCGGCACCGATGCAAGACATTTCAGACCTCATGTTCGCGCTAAGCGGCTTTACGGTCGCGGTGCTGCGGACATGAAGGCTGGTCTCGCCGCTATGATTTATGCATTGCGGCTGCTGCAACTCATGGAGGTGGATCTCGATGGCCAGATACAGCTGGTCGTCGTTCCGGACGAGGAAACGGGTGGAAGAGCTGGCACCGGATATCTCTTTGAGAAGGGTTATATAGAAAAGGAAAACAGTATCGGCATGCTCATGCCGGAACCAACGAGCGGTGCGATCTGGAACGCTTGCCGTGGTGCGATTTCGCTCCGGATCAGGATAACCGGCAAGCCCGTTCACGTGGTGTTACAAAAGCAAGGGATCAATGCGTTCGAGCAGATGATCACACTCTCCAAAGCATTGATCAAGCACAAGCACGGCGTTGAAAAAAGAAAAACGTATTGCGGTGTCCTGCCGGGTGAGTCGAGAAATTCGATCCTCATGCTGGGTGGAACTTGTGAATGCGGCACGAATTTCAATGTTGTGCCGGGGTCCTGCTCTTTCAGTGTCGAGAGAAGACTCAATCCTGAAGAGAACTTTGCCGAAGAGAAGAAGCGCTTGCTGAGCATATTCAGCCGGGGCCGAAGAGCCGGGATGAAGATCGATGTTGAATCCCTTCAGGAAGGTGAATCTGCCAGTGCCCCGACCGACCATGAACTGGCGCGTGTTCTGAACGAAAGCATCAATGATATCAAGGGCAAGCGGTCGCCATTCATCATGTGCCCCGGTCTGCTTGAGATACGCTACTACCTGAAGCAAGGTATCCCTGCCTATGCTTATGGTCCGGGATCACTTGACCGCGCTCATCATCCCGACGAGTTCGTCTATGTAGAACGCGCGATTGATTGTGCTACAGTTTATGCATTGGCGGCGTGGAGGCTGCTCTCGAGAAAGGAGTGAACAATGGTCAAGATCCTTCAAATGCAGCGTGCCGACATTGAATTTGCGAAGGCGCTCACCGACATAGAAGGATGGGGTCATCTGGAGGAGGACTTTGAACGTTTTTCTTCCCTCGATCCTGCTGGCTGCCATGTTGCCTGGCTTGGTGGGGAAAGGGCAGGAATCGTCACCAGCGCTGCTTATGGCACGTATGCTTTTATGGGAAACCTGATCGTACGGAAGGATCTAAGGGGTAGGGGCATCGGGATTAGACTGATGGAAGAAATCCTTGTATATCTCAAGCGCAGAGGCGTTAGGACGGTAGAGCTCGACGGTGTCTTCAGGGCTGTAGAAGCGTATCGGGCAATGGGGTTCAGGGACAAGTACCTGTCATTGAGATTCCAGCGTCCGGCATCGAAAGAAAAATGCATACAGAAGCAGAAGCGAAGCCGCGATCTGAATATCGGGGGGATACTACAATTCGACCGTGAAAAAACCGGTATCGACCGTAGCATGTTCCTGGAACACTTACTGAAAGGGCATCTCGATACCACTTATGTTTCAGGCGGTAAACAAATCAAAGCCTATGCCGTGGTTCGCGTGCGGGCAAATGGATTTCTTCATATTGGTCCGCTGGTCGCGGAAGACGCCGGCGCGGCCGCAGATTTGACCGCCTGCATAAGCGAGGAAAATGCCTGTACAGATTTGAGTATTGGTATACCATGTATCAATTCTTCCATGCAACAAATTTTGGTGCAACGCGGTTTCCAGCATCGTCCGCCTTCTCTGCGCATGTACCGTGGTCAGCGAATGGAGTACGAGCAGAATGTATACGCAATAATTTCTGCTGACGCTGGCTAAGAGTACAATTTGTAGTACAAGTGATACTACTGCGAGGAGAGCGTATATTGACTTTGTGTTTTTCACTGGTTATAATGATACGTGAATGTATCTTGCGTGCAACATAATCAAGAATCAACGATAACCGCTTTGGATTTTCTTCAAGGATGGATAATTGCATCGACCGGCGGGCTCTGGCTTGGTGAATTATGGAACTAGAGCGCGTTATTGTCGGCGGTCTCGAGAGTAACTGTTATATTCTCAGTTCTGAAAAGACCGGTATCATCGTCGACCCGGGTGATGAAGCGGAGAAAATACTCAAGGCTGTCGATACGCTCGGGATCAATCTCATACTCGCAACGCACCGGCATTTCGATCACGTAACCGCGCTTCGGAAGGTAAAAAATGCATTGGACATACCGGCAGCAATTCATCGGCTCGATTGGATTTCTGGTTTTGACGAAGAACTTGTGGATGGTCAAGAGATCGAATTTGGCGGAGAAAGGTTGCGAGTGCTCCATACTCCTGGCCACACGCCGGGCAGTTGCTGTTTCCTGATAAATGAGCTGCTTATTTCAGGTGATACACTGTTTCCTAATGGCCCGGGCAACACTTCGTTCCCGGGCGGTGATGAGCAGGCGATCCTTAAAAGCATACGCGAGAAACTCATGGTCCTGCCTGACGAGACAGTGGTCTATCCCGGCCACGGCCCCAGGACAACGATCGGTAGGGAAAGGGCGCTGTATTGAGAGCAAAAAGTTTTGACCGCTTTACCCTGGTCAATAAAAGGGAAGAGCTGTACCTGTATGAATTGAATCTGCAGGGAGAGGTGCCGAGCATTAGGCCTTTGATCAGTGTGAAAGTTTCCGTTTCTGAAGAACCCGGGGTAGCCGGTATGTTGCAGCCTGGAGAAGTGACAACGCGAACTCAACGCGGGGACAAAATATTAGTTGGCTACCACCAGGGAATCCCGGTTGCTTATCTATTTGCTGCGACCGGTGAATGTCACATCGGAGAGATCGATGTCTGGCTGGACGTGAAGCAAGGAGAAGTGTACTTTTATGACGCTTTCACGAGGCCGGCTTTTCGCGGCAGAAGGATCTATCCGTTCCTTATCACAAAAGCGGCAGAGTATTTTAGGAGCGAACTCTTTGCTCATGCCATGATCTTTTCCACCAGGAATAATGTAAGCTCGAGCAAGGCGATCGAGCGGTGTGGATTTATAAAGTATGGGACGGTACATTATCACAATCTCCTTGGCTGGAGATCATGGCGAGTCGAAGTGGGAGAAAGGCATGTCAGTTCGCGCCTGCGTGTTGAAGACTGAGTTGCTCTCTGGTCTGGAGAGGATCTGGAAAGAGATGTTCAAGAGCATGCCCAGATCGTCACCTTTTGTAAGCTATGAATGGTTCCATGCGCTGGCGGGGAATCTGCTGCATACCGACCCGCAAATCCTTGTTGTTTATGATGGTGGCAAAGTGGTAGGATTGATACCGGCGACTATCAAAGGCGACAAAGTTACATTAATTGGTGACGAACGGGTCACTGACTTGAGCGATATCGTATGCCTACCAGCTTACGAAGAACGCATCGTTGGAGTATTTGCCGATTTCGTGCGGCAAAAAAAACTGGGTCTCGATCTCTTCCCACTGGAACCGGACAGCTCTCTGGTTGTATTTCTGAAGGGCCAGTTGACAGGGGTTTCGGTCGAGAAAAAAGACCTTTGCCCCTTGCTCGAACTGCCGCACTCATGGGAGGATTTCTTGGCGAAACTTGATGGGAAGGGCCGCCATGAGCTGCGCCGGAAGATGAGAAGGATAAACGATAATGTCATGGAAGATGTCAAAAGCAAGGATACCGATGCTTTTTTCAAACTAATGAAGGTTTCGCACGAAAGCAAGGCGCAATTCTTGACTCCGGATATTGTAGCCTTCTTCGAGGAGTTGACTGCGACCTTCAGTATGAATGGGTGGCTTCGGGTGCGTAGGTTGATCATTGACGGGCGAACTGCCTGTGTGATTTTGGCATTTGCTTTGAAAGATCGTATTTATCTTTTCAATATGGGATTTGATCCCGCATATCGTAGTATGTCGCCGGGGATAGTGACCATTGCTATGGATATCCGGTCGGCGATGAGCGAGGGCTATGCGTATTATGATTTTCTACGCGGCGATGAAGATTACAAATATCGATTAGGTGCTCGGGAGCGC
>JBFEPB010000024.1:0-10783 GCA_041550295.1 bacterium
ACTCGTTGCCAACCGTGGCGAAATCGCGTTGCGCATCATACGGGCGGCGCATGAGTTGGATATCAAGACGGTTGCCGTTTTTTCAGAGGTGGACAGTGAATCACTTCATGCCCGGCTTGCAAATGAAGCGGTATGTATCGGTCCAGCACCGAGTAAAGACAGCTATTTGAATATCACAAGAATCATCAGTGCTGCCGAGATAACCGGCGCCAAAGCGATCCACCCGGGTTATGGTTTTCTTGCCGAAAATCCTGAGTTTGCCGAGATATGTGAGTCTTGTGGCATAACCTTCATAGGACCCAGGCCCAACCACATAAGAGCAATGGGCGACAAGATAAAAGCCAAAGAAACCATGGAAAAAGCCGGGTTACCAGGGATCCCTGGGAGCCACGGCAGCATCGAGAATATTAGGGACGCGCGAAAACTCGCAAAAGGTATCGGCTTTCCTATGATCCTTAAAGCCGCTGCAGGCGGGGGAGGCAAAGGCATGCGCATTGCGCGTGATGATGAAGAACTCGATGTCGGTTTCCGCATTGCCCAAGCCGAAGCAAGAGCAGCCTTTGGTGACAACCGCGTATATCTGGAAAAATTCATCCAACGACCCAGGCACATAGAAGTCCAGATCCTGGGCGACAGCCACGGTACGGTAACAGCGTTAGGTGAACGTGAATGCTCGATCCAGCGCCGGCACCAAAAATTGATTGAAGAATCCCCCAGTCCTGCGGTCAATGCTGAATTGCGCGCTGAACTGCAAAGATCAGCACTTAAAGCGGCCAAAAGTATTGAATACCTTTCTGCCGGGACCATCGAATTCTTGATGGACCAGGAAGGTAAGTACTACTTTATGGAAATGAATACACGGATACAAGTCGAACACCCGGTTACTGAAATGGTGACCGGCGTAGATATCGTCAAAGAACAAATCAGAATCGCCCGTGGAGAAAAAATTGCATTCAACCAGCAGGATTTCAAATTACGCGGTCACGCGATCGAATGCCGGATCAACGCTGAGGATCCCAAGCGTAACTTCGTGCCCGTGCCAGGCAAGATCAATTTCTTCCACATGCCACAGGGTATCGGTGTTCGGTTTGACACCCATATTTTTGCTGGTCATGTGATCCCCAGCCATTATGATTCGCTCATCGGTAAACTCATCTGCCACGGTAATTCTCGAGATGAGGCGATCGCAAGAATGAAGCGCGCTCTTGAGGAGATTGTAATTGAGGGGATAGAAACAACGATACCGTTTCACCGTAAGATATTGAACCACCCAAAATACATATCCGGCGATATCTCAACTAATTTCATCGAAGAAATGTGAAACCGCAATCAGATTACGGCAGTAAAGTCACTTGTCCTTAGTCGTCTTTTTCTTTGGAATATATTTGCCGCGCGGTCACCGATCGAAGATGTCAACGAAGCAGTTTCGATCTGTCATTGATCCTCGATCAAACCCTTCATCGGCACAAAAAGAACCGGTGTAATCTCCCTCTCTTTCAAAACCCCACCCACTTTTGTGTACAGGGTCAACATCTGAAATTCCTCACCGAGAGGTAAGATCAATCTTCCGCCTTCGGCCAATTGCTCAACGAGGGGTTCGGGCAGTTTGGGTGGTGCGCAAGTGATGATTATCGCATCAAAAGGTGCCTGTTCGGGCCAACCCAGGAAACCATCCCCATACCGGACGTGCACGTTGTCATAACCCAACGCAACGAGCCGTTTTGCTGCTGCATCAGCAAGCGATTCAATGATTTCTACGGTATAGACTTCATCGACCAGCACGGAGAGAATGGCCGCTTGATATCCAGACCCAGTGCCGACCTCAAGAACGCGATCGCTTGCCTTCAACTGAAGCTCATGCGTCATCAGCGCAACAATGTAGGGTTGTGATATCGTCTGCCCCTCATCAATGGGCAGAGGATAATCTCCATATGCCAGCTTCTCGAGGTTCTGAGGGACAAATTTGTGGCGTTGGACTTCAAGCATTGCTTGTGTCAACCTCTTGTCGCTGATACCCCGCGCTACTATCTGGCTGCTTACCATTTCCTGCCGCGCCAACTTATCCCATGAAACGTCCTTCTGGCTGTTCTTTGCTGAACAGTCAACGGACCAGAGCATTCCCAGTATCATGAGTATGATCAGGTAATATCCACGAATCGAATCTAACATTTGCATTATACCATTTGCGGTACTGGTAAACCCATTTTTCAGGCTATTTTGTTCAATCTGATTTTCACCAAACCAACGTTTGCATCTTTCTGGCAGATGACGAACACAATGCCCTGCTCGACCTCTTTGAGGAACAGCACGTTCTCTTTCGTATATATTATTGCCGATGCTCCTTCCATGCCAAAGCTGTTCTTTATTCGGTGTACAACGCGTGCCGCAATTGCACCGAGCCTTTCTGTGTCGTATTCGTAGGTCGCACGCCCTTCGATAATAAAACCATCCTCGCTCACTAATCCAGCGCCGAGCACTTTGGGAATTTTAATGAAATTCTCTAGTTTCATCCTAAGATCTCCTCTATCTCTTCAATGATCTTCCTGGCATAGACAAAAACCAGCCCGGGTTTCGTCTCCACTTTTGTTATTACGGTCAGCAGGGAATCACCGACCACCATAACACAAATCGTCTCGTCGGGCTTCTCAATAATGCAGCGTGTGAGCCCGCCTCGTTTCAACAACCTGAAAGCCTCATCAACATCCAAGCAGATACCCGCAACCGAAGCACAGATCGCTTCAACATCATTTTCACCTTTGCCATAATTCTTTATCAGTAACCCATCTTTGGTGGCAATAAAAACACTCTTCACGCTATCCAGAGACATAAGCCTTCCCACCGGTTTATCCAGTGACTCAAGGGGCACGGTTCCAGTTTCGATCGGTTTCTCAGGTATCTCCTGAATGAATGAGTCAGCTGTTTCCTCCTGAACACTTGATACTGAAACCTCTTCTTCCGGTTCAGACGGCAAGACCACCTCGCGAATCGCCTCTGAAGGTTCAGTGGACAAGACCACCTCACCGGTCGGAGCTCCCGTTTCATCAGGCAGCACCACTTCATGAATCACCTCTGAAGGTTCAGCAATTTCAGGTTTCTCTTCAGAAGGTTTCGCCGGCTCGACGTCATGTTTCGCCGCAAAACCGGGAACCAGTTTCTCGAGCGCCTGTCTGGCCTCGGTATTCTCGGCATTAATCTTCAGCGCCGCCTCATAAAACCTTACCGCTTTCTCATTGTCGCCCAGCTTAAGATAACTGTGTCCAAGACAAATATTTGCGGTCTCATCTTCCTTGATTTCATCATATATTGCTTCGAGGGTCGCCACTGACTTGTCAAATTCGCCCTTCAAATAGTATGCGCGGCCAAGCATTACTTTCGCCAAATAATAATTCGGATTGCGAGCTAAACCATCCTGCAATATTGAAATCGCTTCGTCAATCATCCCCGACGAAATATATACGTCAGCCAATGTGGCGAAAATCAATGCCCCCGAATCAACCCTCAATTCATCACCCATCTCATCTCCTCAATTTCAAACCCCTTTCTCCAAAATCTCAGAAAGCTCGATCGTGAGCGTTAAACAGCGCTTTATCCGTTCGGCTAAATCTTGTGGTGGGCTCAGTAGCAGCGCCTTTTTCCAGTTTTCACATGCATCAGCGAATGCGCCCTGGTTCACGCTGATCAAACCCCGATGGTAATAAGGCAATGGCTTTGAAGCATCTATTCGGATCGCCTTGTCAAAGTGTTCTCGTGCGCGATCGTAGTCCTTGCATTCAAACCAGTAAATACCGGCAAGAATATTGTATTCGTAATTCTCCGACCTCTTGTCTGATAGAAATTCAACGAACCGTTTCGCATTAGTAAGATCCTTCTTGTTTATATAGATCCTCAGCAACTTCAGGTTCACGCCCACATTTTCTTTGTCCTTTTCATATACCCTGAGATAAGTTTCTAACGCTTCATCCTCCTGACCCAAAGCATGCGCAAGCTCGGCGACCTCGTTGAGCCAGGTGAGATTGTCCGGTGCAGCCTCCGTAAGCTGCTGGTACTTTCCCCTTGCTTCTTCGGCCCTTCCTTCTTTCTTTAGCATCGACGCGAGGGCGGCCAGTACATCCATGATGTCTGGATGCGCCTCATGGTGTGCCTTCAGCAATTCTATCGCCTGCGCAGTATCACCTTGATTGTATTTTATATCTGCTTTCAAAAGAACCGCTTTGTGGTATTCGGGATCGATACGGAGAGCCTCATCGGCTTTTTTCAAAGCATCTTCCCTATTACCCTCGCGCAGACGCTCTTCGGCTTCAGTAAATAGCTCATCAGGAGTTGTGGCCTGTGGCGCGAGTACTCGCTCTACAACCTCTTCGGCAACAGGATGGGATCTCGGAATGTAGTAAGGCCCGAATTCGGAAATAGAAAGGTCAAGCGAAAGCCGGTACTTCTCATTGTCGTAATTAGGTTCGATCTCCATACCCTTGCGGATGTATCCCAGACTCTCCTCATACCTGCCGAGCCGCGTTGTTATGAAACCCATATTGTAGTAAGCACCAGCGTGGTGAGGGACCTGCTCTAATACCCGGCTGAAAGCATCCTGTGCTTCTTCATCCTCGCCCCTTTCCATGTGGATGAGACCCCGCAAGAAATCGACCTCCGTGCCCTTGTAATCCAGCAGTGCGAGGGCGTTGTCGTAATCCTTGCTCTTCAGGTAGTACAAAGCCAGGTTGAATCGAGCATCGGTATTTCCGGTAGCAACCGCCCTTTTATAATTGTCGACTGCCTTCTCAATATCACCAATGATGTATTGTGCTACCGCGATGTTGTTCAACGCCATCGGCTCGCTGCTTTCCTGTGCCAATACCTTGTTAAACCAGTCCAGCGCAGAACCTACTTGGCCCTGCAACATGTAAGCTATGCCAGTTGAATTGGCGCATTTCACGGCATCGAAATCCAACTGCGAGGCACGTTGCAGCTCACGTATGGAATCAGGGAATTTGCCCAGATGAATGTACGCCTCGCCAAGCGCATAATGTACATGCGGAACATCTTGTCTCAGCTTCAGGCATTCGTTGAATTCACGCACTGCCTCGTCAAATAGACCCTTATTCCGGTAGGACATGCCCATGTTGTAATGGATCTCGCAATTATCACCTTCGACCTGAGGAATGCCAAGCTGCTCTTTCAAGGATTCCCACTGGCCACGATGCGATTCGATCTCAACCGGCAAACCTGCATCCCCGCTCGCCAATGTCGGATTCAGCGACATTGCTCTCTTGATACTTTCGATACTATCTTGTGTGCGACCCTTCTCACCCAGGGCCAAACCCAGAAGAAAATGTGTCTCAGCCGCGGTGTCATCGTGTTTCAGAGCTTGTTCGAGGTTCCTTATCGCCATTTCGACCATACCCTTACGAAGATAGATCTCGCCGACCGCCTGGTAGCCCTCACGTGTCTCCTTTGATCGCAGTGCGTGCTTCATTTCTTCAAGTGCATCATCGTATTTGCCGAGGTTTTTGAGCGTGGCACTGAAACCAAAATGAGCATGGTATGATTCTGGATTTGCGTCGAGAACCTTTTTGTAATAGACAATGGCGTGTGAGTATTTCTTCAGTTTGACGTAGGTGTCGGCAAGTTCCAGGATCTTACCCTCATTATCAGGGTCTTTCTCGATGTCCTGGGCCAACTGCTCCACCTTCTCCTCCAGCTTACCGGTTTTCCTCAGTATTATCTCAAGATTGTTACGCGCCAACACGAAATTGGGATTGAGCTCAAGCGCCTTTTCGAGCTCTTCGATTGCTTCAGTGTATAAACCCTTGTTGTAATACACGATCGCGAGATTGTTGTGAGCCCCCGGATCATCCTGGGGGATCCTCTGTGCAAAGCTAGCCAGTACTTTCTGCTCGTCCGGAGAGATCATGACATCAATTCCATTTGCACCACGTATCACCGCGGATAAAATCAGCCTTCAGATAACATAAATACACGGCAAAATCACCCCATATCATATAGAATATTTTACAAAAATCCACCAAAATGTCAAGGAAATCTTGGCAATAATGTCTTTTCGAGGATGAATAAAAAATGCCAGGGCGCAGAATCGAACTGCGGACACCCGGATTTTCAGTCCGGTGCTCTACCAACTGAGCTACCCTGGCTCAATGATTCATTCTACATAAAATCACCGCTCTGTCAAGATAACTACGGCAGGAAGCCATACTCCTTCTACTGATGAATCGAATATTCAGGCGGTAACATCCTTGTAACGTTTCCTCATGACCTTGACTACCTCGAAAAGCATGAAGAAAGTAAGAACCAACAGCACCGCGACGATCAAGCATAAAACGATCTTACCCTCGCTTACAAAGCCGACGAACTGGTATACGAGTGCAGCAACGGTTGTTACGAGCATGAAAATCGCTGGATATATGGCATATCGGATCGGTTTGCTCCTGCTCAACAGCCAGGCTGTGACAACGAACAGAGCCAGGGCCGCGACGAGTTGATTTGCCGCACCGAACACTGGCCAGATCGCCTGCCACGAACCCAGTGATAGCCATAAGGCAAATGCGATCACAATGCTCGTGTTGAAGTAGGCGTTCTTGAACACCCGGATTCCCAATGTCTCGCCAAACAGCTCTTCGCCCATATAACGGGTTATCCTCGTTGCCGAATCAAGTGTTGTCATGATAAACGTCTTGAGCATGGTGATGCCGAACAACATGCCAAACACACCGAATAGCGGTTTCACTATTTCGCCGTAGCCCGTGCCAAAGGTGAAGATCCAGTTGCCACCGCGTATCAACTCCGGGTAAACGAGACCCGACGGCCCGGCCTTCCAGTACAGGCCGGCCGAGACTGCAAGCACTGCTAGTACAGCCAATAATCCTTCGGCAAGCATTGCACCATATCCTATCTTACGCGCGTCTTTCTCACTGGAGAGTTGCTTTGCCGTTGTGCCGCTCGCGACCAGTGAATGAAAGCCGGAAATGGCGCCGCAAGCAATGATCACGAACATCATGGGCCAGAGATCACCCTGGACACTCTGCCACTTGACGTAGAACGGAGCGTTGATGTCGGGACGGGTGATGAACACACCTATGTAGCCGAACACAAGGCCGAAAAAGAGAACAAAACTGGCAATATAGTCCCTCGGCTGCAGCAATATGTTGACCGGCAGCACCGAGGCAATGAAAGCATAGCCCAACAGGCAAACAAGCCAGAAATGAAACGATGCAGTGATCGGCACGTAATATCCGAGAACGATGAACCCGAATAGCAGTGCGACTCCGATCACGGTAGAAACAAATAGACTGAGATTCAGTTTGTAGGTCAATAACCCGACGACGACTGCGACAATGATCAGACCGAACGTCGGCACCGCGACCTGAGATGTAGTACTCAGTGTTTTGGCCGCGGATGCGGCAAATACCGCAATGACCAGGATGAGAGTGAGCCATAAGAATATCGAGAAGAAGAGGCGCGCATTCCGACTGAGAGCCTGTTCGGCGACGGTTGCGATCGATCTCCCCTTCTCGCGCACAGAGATCATCAAACTCGAAAAATCATGCACACCGCCGATGAATATCGAACCGAGGAATATCCAGAGAACGGCAGGACCCCATCCCCATACGACAACGGCGATGACCGGACCGAGAATCGGACCGGCACCGGCGATCGAGGCAAAGTGATGACCGAAAAGAATCATCCAATGCTTGGCCGGGACGTAGTCGCGTCCATCGTAGAGAGAGTGAGCCGGGGTTTTGCGTTCCGGGTCAACCATGAAGAGCCGGGACAGCAATCGTCCGTAAATCAAATAGCCCAGCGAGAAAACCAAGACCGCGATTATTGCCAGAAAAATTGCATTCACTCATCCTCCTTGTCGATTATAGGCAAGTAGTCAACCGCGTCAACAAACGATCCGGTCTTGATGTCGGTGTCAACCAGGTCGGTTATGGTATTCGTGCAGAGGACGCGTCACCAAGCTATGCCGCTGCGCGAATTTTATTGCCTCCACTTCGGCTTCGGCTGATGTGAGCGCGGTGATGAATGGGATGTCCAGTTCAACAGCCAGCCGCCTCATCGCATAGCCATCACGTTTTGCACTGTGGGTCATGCTGGGGGTATTGATGATCAGATCGATGCTCTGCTGGCGCATAAGATCCAGTGCATTAGGTGACTTGTGCTCGCTGATGCGGTACACGGTCAGGACATCGATCCCCTGACGTCGCAGATAGTCGGCCGTACCGCGCGTGGCGACAAGTTTGAACCCGCATTCAATAAGCGATCTGACTATGTTCAATATCTTCGGTTTGTCTTCATCACGCACTGTGATATACACCGTGCCCTTTCTACTGAACTTTTCATCACTCATTATTGCCTTGTAGTATGCGGCGCCAAAAGCGCGGTCGATCGCCATGATCTCACCGGTAGACTTCATCTCCGGCCCCAGAATCGGATCAACACCAGTAAGTTTCTGGAATGGAAATACCGGCCCCTTCACTGAAACGTACCGTCGTCTGCTTGCTTTCGGAAGATCTCCTCGTTTCTTCAGATCCTTGATAGTATTGCCAATGAGAATCAGGGTCGCAAGTTTTGCCAGTGGAATTCCTATCGTCTTGGAAACATAGGGGATTGTCCTCGAAGCGCGCGGATTTGCTTCGAGCACATATATTTCACCATTCTGGACCGCGAATTGTATATTTATGCAGCCCCTGGTATTAAGCGACCGGGCAATCTCGAATGTTATGGACTCGATTTTACGAACCTTGTCCTCTGTTAGCGTCCGCGGAGGCATTACACAATATGAATCACCCGAGTGCACACCGGCCTGCTCGATATGCTCCATTACGCCGCCGATGAACACCTCCTCGCCGTCACATATTGCATCAACGTCGACTTCAGTTGCATTGGCAATGTACTTGTCGACGAGCACCGGGTGTTTTCTTGAAACACGCACCGCCGCCTCCATATACTGTTCCAAGCCCATCTCTTCGTAAACGATCTCCATGGCACGGCCACCCAGCACGTAACTGGGCCGAACAATGACGGGGTAACCGATCGAGGAAGCGACCGCTTTTACATCGCCGAAGGTGTAGCCGGTTCCGAAAGGCGGCTGCCGGATATCCAAACCTTTTAGCAGAGCAGAGAATTGCTCGCGGTCTTCAGCCCGGTGAATATCGGCGGGCTGGGTACCCAGAATATCGATGTCCATACTCCCGCTGGCAATCAGCTCGGCCAGGGGTATGGCCAGATTGATCGAGGTCTGGCCGCCGAACTGCAGGATCGCCCCGCCCGGGTTTTCCCTCTCGATGACATTGAGCACATCCTCAAGTGTCAACGGCTCAAAATACAGGCGGCTTGATACATCAAAGTCAGTCGATACGGTTTCCGGATTATTGTTCATCATTATTGCCTCGCAACCGGCGTCCTTGAGAGCGAGTGCGGCATGAACGCAGCAGTAGTCGAATTCAATACCCTGACCAATGCGGATCGGCCCAGAGCCGATGATCAGGATTCTCTTTTTACTCCTAGGCCGCGACGTCATGTCATGCTTTGCCATATAAGTAGAGTAGTAATACGGAGTAATGGCTTCGAATTCTCCGGCGCATGTATCGACCATATTGAAATGAGGCATGATGCCGTTTGAGACACGGGTCGACCTTATTTCCTCTACCGCCTTGCCGACGAGACGTGCAATGTCTTCGTCCGCATAACCGGTTCGTTTCGCTTCTGATAAAAGCGACGGACTCAACGCCTCTTTCTGCAATCTCGCTTCGATCTTGATTATATTCGCGATCTTGGTGACGAAGAACTGATCAACACTGCTCAGTTGTGCTATCTTTCGGACCGCATAACCCCTCCGCACAGACTCCGCGATGCAGAACAGCAGACGGTCAGTCGGCTCCTCAAGCTGCCTGATCAGTTCGTACTCCTTCGCCGGTTCTGGTTCGAGCCCCGTCTGATTTATTTCCAAAGACCGCACTGCCTTGAGCATTGCTTCTTCGATCGTGCTGCCGATAGCCATGACCTCACCGGTCGACTTCATCTGCGTGGTGATACGACGGTCAACTGTCGGGAACTTATCAAAGGGCCACCTCGGTATCTTGGCAACCACATAGTCGAGTGCCGGTTCAAACGCCGCCGTCGTTTTACCGGTCACCGCATTCGGGATTTCATCCAGATTCATGCCCACCGCGATCTTGGCGCTGACCCGGGCAATGGGATAACCAGTTGCCTTCGATGCCAGTGCTGAGGAACGTGAAACGCGCGGATTGACTTCGATTACGCGGTAGGCCCATCGTTTGGGATCGACCGCGAACTGAATGTTGCACCCTCCGCATATCTTTAAAGCCCGTATGATCTTTAGACTAACGCTTCTGAGGGTCTGATTCTCTTTGTCGGTGAGGGTCTGCGCCGGAGCAAAAACAATGCTCTCGCCGGTATGCACACCCATCGGGTTCAAATTCTCCATACTACAGATCGTAATACAATTGTCATTGCCGTCACGCATGACCTCGTATTCGAATTCCTTCCAGCCAAGCACGCTCTCTTCGATCAGGACCTGGCCAATCTGCGACTGTCTGATACCGGTCGAGGCTATTTCCTGAAGCTCCTGCCAGCCACTGGCGACACCGCTTCCCGTGCCACCGAGTGTGTAAGCCGGACGGACCAGCACCGGATAGGACATCGTAGTCATAGCCTCGCGTATCTGGTCAATTGTATGACATGCTACGCTACGCGGGATAGGCTCCTGCAGTTTAGCCATCAGGCTGCGGAAACTATCCCGGTTCTC
>JBFEPB010000025.1:0-10553 GCA_041550295.1 bacterium
GCTGACACCGACAATAATTCAGTCGATTTCAATGACTACGAATTTCCGAGCCCGGGCACGGCAAATCCGTCGGTTGGCATCCACGAAAACACGCTAACTCTTTCACAAATATCAATGCCAGTTATCGCGAATCCAGTGCGTTCTGGCGTTTCATACCAGATTGTAATAAGCGATGCTGAGTACTACCCCCTGACAATATACAATGCGATGGGACGAAAACTCCAGGAAATAAGCGAACCAGACCACAGACTTGCTCTTCCGACCGGCGTCTACTTCATTGAATTCAGTAACATCAAAGGTTGTTGCGCAAAGATGGTCGTTGTCAGATAAGATAAGACTATTGCATGAACGTCTCGTATTTCTGAGCTGAGATCAGGAGTCCTCCGCTGAATTTTTCTTCCTGGTAAGAGTACATACCGGTGACCTTGGCATAGCCAGCAGAGATTTCTAGACCGGCGTGCCAGTTGAACTCCTTATCGGCGATGAAAAATGCGCTTAGCCCGCGTAGAGGTGTTACCATTGCCCCATAATGAAACATCAGCGTATCTTCAATACCTTCGTATTCTAACGCGAAACTGAGTGTGATGTAATCAAGATAGGGCATTATGCTGATACCACCAAACATTGGTTTCTTATCTCCCAATTCGAGCTTATAGCCGATTGACAATTGCTGGTTCGGACGGCACTCTATGCCGATGATATGAACAGAGGTATCGCCGAATTCATAGGCATAGCCGACCGTGAAGGCACCTGGCAGCCGGTAGCCGATTCCTATTTCATAAATTTGTAGTGTATCCATTTTTTGAAAACCGAGACCAAAGTTACCCGCACTCGCTCCAGTGGTTATCACCTCAGGTTCTGGGTAGTACGTGGCGAATGCTTCGGCACCGGTACTGATACCGAGACCCGAGGGGTTTGAGAAAACGCTGACCGACCGAACCGCCAACACGAAGTTCGCGTCATAAAAGGGGCTAACCGTAAAAACAACAATAGCCAGAAATATCATCTTACCTCCAGATCCTTTTCGTTATGACCATCTTATAACCGATGATAGTGCATCAAAAACACACTTCAATAGCATGTATGCAAATCATACTTTGCAATAATATCATAATATCTCACATTGTCAACAGCATAACCCATCGGGATGTTCTTATCATGATGTTGACTTTAAGCGCGAGTGCAATATAATAGGGCGTGCGGGGGTAGCTCAACGGTAGAGTCACGGCCTTCCAAGCCGTTGGTTGCGGGTTCGAGTCCCGTCCCCCGCTGATTTTACCTTACGGGATTATTCATTAGTGGTAGTAGTACGGAAGCACCAAGGGGGTATTCGGTGATAAAGAAATCTGCAATTTTCGCCGGTCTGCTCAATTTTTCTTGCGGGAGTAGGGAAGGATCGAGTAAGACAGAAGATGTGCTTTTTAGGCAGGCGGTCGGTGCAATGTGCACTGGTCCTGTGGCGCTCGGCCGTGCAGGAACACTCGTTGACAAGATCGTCACCACATACCCGGCAGTAAGGGATGGGATAGGCAGATGCTGTGCACGTTGTACCGGCGCTGAAGTGGAAGTAAACGGCAATGTCATTACCTGTTCAGGATCCAATGCAGCACCTGATTTTGCGAAAGCGATACTTAACGCGGTCAACCAATGACACTTGCATTGAAGTTTTATTGCATAACTTGAAATGGTTGCGGTCGTTCAGAGAGTCACTGAGGCAAGAGTATCTGTAAGCGAACAGACGATATCGAGCATCGGCCAGGGTATCCTGATCCTGCTCGGGATCAGGAGGGGCGATGATCAAGTGAAGGCAATGCGGCTTGCCGAGCGATGCGTCAATCTTCGTATTTTTGAAGATGCTCAAGGTAAGTTCAATCATTCATTGAAGGACGTCGAAGGCAATGCGCTCGTGGTGTCGCAATTCACATTGATTGCCAATACGTCACGCGGTCGTCGACCTTCATTCACCGACGCGGAAGCACCAGAACGAGCCAGGGCAATCTATGAGGATTTCGTCGTGGCGCTTGGCGGTCACGGCGTGACGGCAAAAGCCGGCGCGTTCGGAGAACACATGTCCGTCTCCCTCGTGAATGACGGCCCAGTAACAATAATCTTGGAGGAATAGTGGCATACAGCATGACCGGAATAGGAAGAGCCAGCGGTGATTTGAAAGACCCGTCACTGAAATTTGACGTAGAGATTAGATCCTACAACCACCGTTTCTTTGACATGTCGATAAAACTACCGAACTGTCTTCTACCATGCGAGGCCGAGATCCGCCGCGCGGTGCAGTCCAGGGTGACACGTGGGCATATTGTAGTAGTAATACAGCAGGACCGCGAGATCATGCCGACTAAGATCGAGGTTGATAAACACCTTCTTGAGGCATACCTGAAATTGGCCGATGAATTACGCATGAACCATGAGATAGGTGGTGATGTCGATATCAACACACTGCTGTCGATTCCAGGTTTGATCAAATTCAGCCAACCATCCATCGAAGTGGAGGGAATATACAAGAATGTTCTGCCGATACTGAACGAAGCCATTGAGGATCTTATGCTGATGAAGGAAAAAGAGGGCGAGAACATTGTACGGGAGATCACTAAATCAATCAGCATGATCGAGAAATACGAACGGGAGATAGAACGTCTTGTCCCCGAACGGAATAAGTACTACAAAGAGCATCTGCTATCACTCATTCAAGGTGTGCAAAACGATATAAAGTTGAACGAGGACCGTCTATATCAGGAACTGCTGTATAATGCCGAACGTACGGATGTGACCGAAGAGTGCAAGAGGCTCCACAGTCATCTGCAGTTGTTCAAGGATTCCATAGAGAACGAAACCCACCCTGGCCGCAAATTGAATTTTCTGCTTCAGGAAATGCAACGGGAGGCAAACACGTTGAGTGTCAAGGCGAACTACCTGGATATCAGTAAAACTGCGGTGCAAATAAAAGAAGAGGTTGAGAAGATAAGAGAACAGGTGCAGAACCTTGAGTAGAGGCAGGATCATAGTACTCTCAGGACCCTCTGGAGTTGGGAAGACAACCATTTGTGAAAGACTACTTCGGACGCGCCCTGACATACGTTATTCAGTTTCGGCAACATCACGTCCGAAGCGTGCCGTTGAAAAAAATGGCAGGGAGTATATCTTCCTGAGCGCGGGTGAATTCAGAGAGTGGATCGAGAAGAACTTATTCGTTGAATACGCTGAGGTTTATGGTAATTACTACGGTACTCCGAAGAAAACATTAGAAGAATTTCTCGATACCGGCTACAATTTGCTGATGGATGTCGATGTGCAGGGTGCGAGAAACCTCATGAGATTCTATCCAGACGGGATATTCTTCTACATCATACCACCTGATTTTGCCGAGCTTTCCAGACGTCTAAAGAAAAGAGACACCGACGATGACGATGTCATAAGGGATCGTCTCGCAAAGGCCGAACGCGAACTGGAGTATAAGAAGGATTATCGGTATGTGATAGAGAACCGGAACCTCAAGGATACTGTGTCACAGATACTGAGTATTATTGAAAAGGAGTTGGGTAGTCCATCGTCAGGAAAATGAATGTTGACAGGAATAGAGATTTCGTTATAATCACGGGAAAATGAGGGGCAGTAGCTCAGCTGGGAGAGCGTCTCGTTCGCAGCGAGAAGGTCGCCAGTTCGACTCTGGTCTGCTCCATAACTGAAAATATGATACCGAAAAGAATATTTCTCACCAAAGGCGTAGGTAAGCATAGGGAGAAACTTACCAGCTTCGAGGCAGCTTTGCGCGATGCCGGTATCGCCCCGTTCAATATCGTGCGCGTGTCAAGTATTTTGCCGCCAGGAGCCAAAATCCTTCCGAGGAGCAAGGGCATTCAACTGCTATCAGCTGGTGAAATCATATATGCAGTTGTAGCTGAATCAAGTGCGAACGAACCTCATCGATTGCTGGCTGCATCGATCGGTGTTGCGATACCGAGCGACCGGTCACAATACGGATATTTGTCTGAATACCACTCGTTCGGCGAGACTGAAGTACGAGCAGGCGACAAAGCAGAAGACCTTGCCGCACAAATGCTAGCCACGACCCTGGGTGTGCCCTTTGACCCTGATATCAGCTACGATGAACGGAAGGAATTGTGGAAGATCTCCACGAAAATCGTAAAAACAATGAATATCACTCAGACGGCCATTGGTGATAAGTACGGTCTGTGGACCACTGTGCTCGCCGCGGCCGTGATGATTCCATAATGCTGCAATTGATAATCTGCCTCGCAGGCTTGACCCTGCCTGGTGTATCTGTTGAGGGCGATCGGATTTTCTACCAAGATGCCCGTTCCTTGTCTCTCGGCGGAGTATCCATCGTCCTGGAAAATGCTGCCAATCCTGCTTGCATGGCTTTTTTCACCAAGAAATCAATACAGCTGTCTGGTCTGCTCGCGGTCCAAAATGAAAATCGCGGGTTGCGAGTATATGATGCCTACGGCAACAATATCGGTATTGCCACGGTCGCAAAAAATACAGGAGCCTATTTCAATCCTGGCGCGTGCTATTTTGTTTTCCCGTTGCGCATGATACACTTGGGATTTCAATATGCGCCCGTGTGGGATTATAACTATACTTTTCGTCAAGAGCATCGTGATGATTTCTATCAGATAGTCCGCATCGATGAACTCGCCCACCGCGGTTACGTGCAGGCTATTTCGCCCGTTGTCGCCTTCAGTTACTTGTTCATCAGTGTCGGCGTCGAAAATGCCTTTCTGTTGGGCAACCGGGTCATGGAAGAGACTATTATCATACCACAAGTCGCCGACACGGTCAGTCGCGAAGAGACAACTCTTGACGGCAACAGGGTAAAGTTTGGAATCTCCATCACACCTGCCTTGAATTTTCGGATAGCGTATACATACCAGCACCAGTATGAACTTGCCGATACCGGTTATGAATATCCGCAGACACATTCATTCGGCGTAATGTATCAACCTCCGGGCAGAATTCCGACGAAGTTTGTCGCGCAAGTCGAAGCTGAAATGTGGGAAGGAATAGAGGACAATAACATATACATTTACAAGATTGGTGTTGAACACATGATACTTCGCCGATATCACCTGAGATATGGTTTTTGTATCTTTCCAGACTACACACAGAGTGCAATCTGGACGACAAACCTGACGTTGGGTTTCGGGCTTTACGCAGGTTCCTATTCTTTCGACATAGGATACTGTTACGGAAAACGGGACTATCTTGCCGCGGATTACGACATGGCTCTCGATCTCGTTGAGAATTACAAATTTGACGAAACCACTCATCATTTCGTAATATCAACCGGAATACAGTTCTGATAGCCGTTGTTTAGCATTCTTGTATTTATCCTTCTATCACAGGCGCAATCTTACGATCACATTTATATTTTATACACTAATGATATTGAAGGCGCTTTATCACCCAGCACGGCCTGGTGGATGAATCCGTATTTTCCACCACCGATCGGTAATGCCGCCGCGGCAGCTACGTTCATTGAAGGGAAGCGAGCTGAAGCAGACAGCTTAGGATATGGGTTTCTGTTAATCGATGCCGGTGATATGTTTATTGGCTCGCCGATCGGGGAGTTTTCAAATGGTAAGGCAGTTGCCGAATATTTCAACTACTGTGGCTATGATGTCGTTGCTCCGGGCAATCACGATTACGACCAGGGCGTTGATGTATTCAGGGAATTCGTAGGCGCAGTCGATGCAGTCTTTCTTGGCAGCAACATCGTCGACGAGGAAACCCGTATGGTGGTCGATTACTTGGAACCCTACACTATTGTGAAGCAAGCTGGAATGCGCATAGGTATATTCAGTTTGCTCACCGAATACATGTCTGGAATGACCACACCAGAAAGATTTGCGAACCATGAAGTCATGCCGGAGATAGAAACGGCCGAGCAATGTGTTGATCTGTTGAAAGAAGAGAACGTTGATATGATTTTTGCCATTACCGGTATCGGTCTCCGCCATGATAAGCGGGTGGCCAGTACGGTAAAGGGGATCGATGTCATCATTGGTTCGCACAGCGCAACGGCGCTTGAAACGCCATATGAGGATTCGATCAACCATACGATCATATGTCAGGCTTACGGTCATTTGAGTAGTATCGGGTTTCTGGACCTTTGGGTAGATAGACAGACGCAACGGATTGCCGGATATCGCGGTGAACTGGTCGATCTGCTCAGCGAGGAAATCAATGAAGATACGGTGATGCTGCAGATCGTCGAGAAATGGGATTCGGTCACGCAAAAGGGTTTCGACGAGGTCATCGGTTATTCAGAGGAAGAATTGACCCGGGCTGGTTTTGAGGAAACCGCAATCGGCAACCTGATAACCGACGCGATGCGTGAGCGCTTCGAAATTGATATCGCCATCCACAATTCTGGCGGGATAAGAGCCAACCTGCCAAAGGGCGACATTACCTATCGTGACTGCTATAATATCGATGCACTATCCAATACTGCGGTCCTGATGGATCTGAGCGGCAAGGACGTAATTGAGGCACTTGAAATAGGCGTCAATGGACATCACGCAATATTCCAGGTAGCGGGGTTGGAATTCAAATACGATTCCAAAAAACCCATCGGCTCGCGGATCATCGAAGTATATCTTGCTGACGGTAATCCAATACAGGCGCAGAATACGTACTCGGTCGCCACGAATTCCTTTCTTGCCGCAGGCGGAGGCGAATACGTTATCTTCAAGTCCGGTACCAATGTCCAGGACACGTTTGTTTACTTGAGGAACGTAATTGCTGACTATGTGAAGAAGCACTCTCCGATCAGGGGGTCGGTCGAGGGCAGGATTATCGATGTCGCCCGCAAATGAATATTTACAAGGTTTCGGTTAAAGATCAAGAGGATGACATAAGGCATTTGCACTGGTTGTTCACCCGACTCTTCAAGTTTGTTGTCCTCTGGTTTATTCTGCTGGACCTTGCACCCGCGTCACCGCTGCGCATCGCCACATACAATATCCTGAACTTTCCCGAAGCACTCGGTGTGCAGAGGCTGGATGAACTGCGGTCCGTGATGTATTTCATTTCTCCGGATATCGTTATTGTACAAGAAATGCAGAGCCAGGAAGGTGTGGATCTGTTCCTCGATTCGGTCATGCTGAACATAAACAACGCATTTTCGAGTGCCCCGTTTAACGATGGTCCAGACACTGATAATGCGCTGTTCTACCGCCGCGACAGATTTGATTATTTAGGTGCGCAATACTACACAACACCAAATCGTGATATTGCTGAATATAGATTGATTGTATCAGAGACACAGCACGAGCTCTATCTGTTCTCGGTTCATTTCAAGGCATCACAGGGATCTACCAATGAAGCCATACGGGAACAAGAGGCGACATTACTCCGCGAGCGTCTGAATGCCCTACCACCAGGAAGTAATTTCCTTGTCGGAGGTGATTTCAATATATATTACAGTGATGAACCTGCTTTTCAGACGCTTACGGACAGCCTTGTCAACATCCACGGAAGGTCGATCGACCCTTTGGGATTGACAGGCAACTGGCATGAGAACAGTAATTTTGCCAGTGCCCATACCCAATCGACCAGAACTGACCAGCTTCCTGACGGTGGCGCCACAGGAGGCCTTGATGACCGCTTCGACATGATCCTTTGTTCTAACGGCATCATGAGCGGTACAGGACTGTATCTGATAGTCGGCTCATACAGCATCTACGGTAATGATGGAGAACATTTCGACCTCGCAATAAACGATGGACCCAACAGTGTAGTTCCTGCGGAGATCGCCGATGCCCTGTACTGGGCATCAGACCATCTCCCGTTGTCCATTGAACTCGATTACGAGGCTGGTGCGATAATTGATGAATATGCAGTAAAAATATGGCCAAATCCGGTTAAAGATGCCGCCGATATCATCCTGCCCTGGCATGATGATTTTTCGAGCGCGCAGATCGTAATCACCAATATTCTAGGACAGCGGGTCTTTGAAAGCGCGACCAACGATCCCTCCGCGTTTAGATTCCAGAAAGGCGAATTGCCAGTAGGCGTCTACTTTCTGCATGTCATTATCAATACCCGATACGGCAAGTACGAATACCGCACCAACTTGGCGATCATAAAATGACCCTATTTTACCTCTTGATTGCGATCGGTTCGAGTCAGTTTCTCAGGTTATCGCCGGGGGTAGTATCACAAGGATTGGGTGGAGCATCGGTGGTGGTCGATGAAGGTCTTTCGGTTTTTCACAATCCGGCCTGCGCCGAGGACATGACGTTCAATTTCACACTGAGCCGATGGTTGTTTTCGACAAACTACGCCGCATTTGGCGGTGTTTACGACAACAACCTGTTCGGCATTTCTTACATTAACTATGGCCGCATACAGGGATACGACGCACAGGGAAATCCCACTCTGGTGTTCACCCCTTATGATATCTGTGTGGGTGTAGGGCGCAAGCAAGGCCGATTCGGATTTGTGATAAAAGGATTCATGGAAAAAATCGATTCACAAAACCTCTATGGCATATGCGCGGCAATAGGAACTTGCCTGTCCTACAAAAAGTTGATCATAGGTATTAAGGTTGATAACCTTGGTAAAGAGTTCGCGGAAAGCACCACGATACCAACGTATGCAGCGTTAGGTTTAAAATACGGTTTAACAACGGATTTCACTATACTTACTGAATTAAAAGCTCCATTGTTGGAGCTTAACGCCGGTTTGATCTACAAGTACAAGAACCTCTTGTTGCTGCTTGGTGCAAAATACCTGCGTCCGCAAAATCTTGCTGAGGGATCGGGCATCGCTTCTGGCTTCACCGATCTCAGCTTGACCGGTGGGATCGCAGTACACGCACTCGACTACAGAATTGGCTATTCGCTTGTTTACGGCGATTTTTCCATTGCACATCAATTCTCAGTAGTATTCATTCCGGGTCTGGCAGGTGATGAGTGATCATGTGCTTGGTAATAATGTACCCGGTTGTACAATTTTAACACAGTGAAGATGACGGCGAAGCGAAAAGGCGTACTCGTTGTCCTCTTGGCCAGCGTGATGTGGGCCATCGAACCGATCATGGTCAAACTTTCCTATCAAAGTACCGATGTTCTCAACACCTATGGCACAAGGGCGATATTCTGCCTGATGACAATCAGCGGATATCTGCTGCTGACGCGGACCGGGGTAGCCGTGCGGGCGAGATACGTGCCAAAACTCATCTATGTTTCGCTTGCCGCCACGTTGTTTGCGGATCTGATGTATGTCTACGCTTTGAGCAAGGTACAGATCATTAATGCGGTGCTGATAGGACATATGCAGCCCATATTCGTGATTCTTATCGGTTTCTTTTTCCTGAAGGACGATCGGATTACCAAATTCGACTATCTCGGAATAGCGTTCATGTTATTGGCCGGGCTGCTGGTAACGAGCCGCACGGCGGATAATCTATTGGCATTCAAAATAGGGAGCGTGGGTGATTTCTACGTTCTGCTGGCAACGATCGCCTGGGCGACAACCGCAATTGTTGCCCGCCGGTATCTGAAGGGGTTGAGCGCAGCAGTCATCGCCTTTTATCGGTTCCTATTTGCCACTGTAGTATTCACGATTTACCTGTTGTCCACAGGCGGCATAACAATAACCAATGTGTATCAGGTATTTCTAGGCGTGATCATCGGCACGGGTACGATACTATATTACGAAGGGATAAAACTCATCAAGGCTGCACAGGTTTCTGCCCTTGAGTTGTCCACACCCTTTTTTGCCGCTGGGTTGGGTTTCGTTGTGTTGGGCGAATCGCTCACGGCCATACAATTGCTGGGGATCCTGTCCTTGTCAGGCGGCATATATTTCCTTTCCCGCAAAGAGAACATTTCTGCTGCTGCCTTGAACTGAAAAGCGTATTCGGCAGAATAGTTCCGCGGGCGCACTGCCATTATCGTTCTGGAAATACACCCAACGAATTGACAGAGGCAGGAAACCAATTATAATTCATAGAATCTGGGGGTGAAATGGCAAAGGCATATAAGCATGCGGGGTTGATCTGTACAATACTAACCCTGCTTGCAGCACTTGGTGTTATAACAGGCATAATCACGAAACAAGCGATATATGCTGTTGCGCTGCTCGTGCCGACGATATTATATGAAGTGTACCGAACCGAAGGCGAATCCACGAAATGGGCATCACGGCTCCTTCTGATCGTTTTCATTGTTGAGATTTTTCTCATCGCCACCAACATCAGTTTCGACCTTTCATCTTATCTTGGTGCGAGTGAAGAATGGATCGCAGGGTATCGTGTACCATTGGGTGATGTCAAGATAGTGGGACCTGCAGTTATGGCCATTCTGTCTATCATACTCTTCGTACGTACTCGCGGACGCTACACGAAATGGCTGGCCGTTGTTATCTTCCTTGCTTCGTTCGCGATCGTCTATGTCTTGAATCCTTCGATCTTCCATAGACTGGTCCGCATTGGTGTCCAAGAAGGGCTCGATCAGATCCGATAGGATATGAGAGTCATAACATTGCCGTAGTATACCAAGCGCATAATCAAC
>JBFEPB010000026.1:0-10307 GCA_041550295.1 bacterium
TAAGGTCATGCTCGATTTCCAGTTGAACAAAAAGCCGGCCGCAAAGATAGCAGGCAGAATATATGACGCCGAAACCAATGCTCCACTGGTCGCGACAATAACCTTTCCTCAGACTGAGTATCCGATGGTCGTTACCGATACGTCGGGGTTCTACACTGTAACAGTGCTACCAGGGACCTTCAGGATGCGCGTAGAGGCCACCAACTTTCAGCCCACGGAAAAAACCCTGAATCTGGCCGACAATGAAACAAAAGTCGTCGATATTGCCATGCACACCGGTGGTATCCTCACCGGGAAAGTATCTGAATACGAAACCGGCAAGGCACTGCTGGCGCAGATCACTTTCGTCAATACGGAAATTCCCCGGATAACGACCGACGCAGCAACGGGGATATACAAAGTCGCCGTACCGCCAGGCACGTACTCGGTCACGGTCGAAGCCGAGGATTACGTCGCCGAAAGCGTGCCCGTCGTGGTGGCAAAGGATGAAACAAAAATCCAGAACTTCGTACTGAAGCCGGTTCCCAAGGTGGGAGAAAGGGTTGTCTTGAAAGGCATCACCTTTGATTTTAACTCGGCCGTCATCAAACCGGTTTCTTATCCGGTACTGGATGATGCTGCCCGTGTGTTCAAGGCAAAGCCAACAATGAGAGTTGAAATAAGCGGCCATACTGACAGCGTTGGTTCTGATTCTTACAACATGACCCTCTCCAATCAACGTGCGAGCGCAGTACGTGAATACTTCATACGCTACCACAATATCGATCCCAACCGGCTGATCGCGGTAGGTTATGGTGAAACCCAGCCGATCGCAGATAACAGAACACGCTCAGGCCGTGATATGAACCGACGCATTGAATTCAAAGTACTCAGCTGGTGATTATCTGAACTATGGCATTGAAAAAGGGGGCTGATGCCCCCTTTTTTATTCGCTTCTCGTACCGGCGATTTCCTGTTCTATCCTGTCCAGATACCTTAGATTGCCGACAATCTTGAAGATCTTATCAGCCTCAAGAAACATCTTCAGGGCATCCTTCGCCCGGCCTTCGCGCTTATAGGCGACGCCTCTAAGGTAAAAGAGCTCACCTGATATCTTGTTGGGAGGCAGACCCTTCAAATGACTTTGAGCCTGCCGATAAAGCGACTGCGCCCCTGAATTATCGCCCCGCGCTGCCCGGGTTCGCGCCCGGTACATCAGATTGTACAAACCATACAGGATATTGCTTTCGGTCTTCAGCTGCAAGGTCATTCTACTCACCAGCATTTGCGCTTTCCTGTGTTTCCCCGCCCTTAAGCAGTACTCTATTTCTTCCATTACGCAATCGATATTGAGAAACTTTATGTTTAGCTCACGCGCAATGCGCAAAGCCGCATCGAGATAACTTCTTCCTCTCCTTACATTCCTCTTTTCACGATAGAATTCGCTCAGACTTATACTGGCAAAAATAATACCCTCAAAGAAATGTATCTCCCTGGCCGTTCTCAGTGAACGATTGAAGTATTCCAAAGCCTGTTCGTTCATCAAACGGTTATGGCTGATCATTCCGAGATTGTTGTACAATAACACGATAGTTCTTTTCGCACCCACCAGTTTGGCTCTTGAAAGCGCCTCCAGGCAATACGCTTCAGCCTTGAGCAGGTCATAGTTCGCGTACATCACACCAAGGTTGTTCAAGGTTATTAGTATTCCCTCCTGATAACCGACCTCCTGGTAAATATCACGGGCGCGGTTGAAGAATTTCTCACTCATCCTGATATTGAACTTGCCCTGGTAATTGAGCCCCAGATCAACGTAGCAGGCAGCAATGTTCTTCTTGTCGCCGATCGATCTTCTTATCCTCAAGCTCTTCTTGAAGTACCTTTCCGCTTCGTTGAATCTTCCTGTCCTGAGAAGTACGATCCCCAGAATGACGTGAACATCACCGAGCGTGTGCCTGCTCATGCGCTTCTTTTGTTTCAACATGCCAGCACATTCCGCTTTTGCCCGTGTGTATCGCCCCATTCTTGTGTAGAGCCAGGCGATAGCTGCGCGGAATATGTACACAGCATTCTTACCCTTGGTAATCTCCATCCCTCTCTCGTAGTATCTCAGCGCCCGCCTGTATTGACCCATCTTTTCGTAAACACTCCCCTGCTTTTCGTAAACGCGGTAGGCGTGCGGGTCTATCTGTGCGCAAAATCGTAATTGTTCAAGCGCCTTCTTGTGATTACCCAGTGAAATATGTATCTCGGCGAGCGAAAAATTGATATCAAAAATCTGCTCAATGCGATCTTCGTACTTCAACGCCGTTTCATAGAACCTCACAGCCTGATCAAGGGCATAAAGGTCTCTTGCCTTCAGGGCGGCTTTTCTCGAATAGAACAGAGCCTTTGAAGCATCGCGCGCGACCGCGAAATGATCTGACAATTCTTCATAGTGATTGGAAATTACGTTCTGGAACACCGACTCGATCGCTTCGCCGACCGCGCGGTGATAACGCCTGCGATCTTCCCGCGTTATACTTTCATATACCACCTGCCTTATCTTGTCATCGGGGAAAATATAAGTGTCCGCCAACCGATTCTTGAGCACGCCGGCCTCGCATAGCTCATCCAGCGCTTCCATTACCTGACCGACATTACGCTGGCTCGCGACGGCAATGATTTCCGGCGTGAATTCACGACCGAGGACGGCGGCGATCTGGAGGAAAACTAACATCTCCGGGTCAAGGGATCTGACCCTTCTCTTTGTCAGTCCCTCCACAGTCGACGGCAGGGATACAACCTTACGCTTAGCGAACACCCACGTATTTCCGTCCCAGTGCAGCCTCTTGCTCCGCAGATATTCCTTGAGCCCCTCCTCAACCAAGAACGGATTCCCTCTACTCCTGTTGAAGATGGATTTGCACGCATCGACCGGGACCTTTCTCATGATTGCGTCGACAAGCTGAGCGGTCTGCGCCTTATTCAACGGGTGCAGGGCTATCTGAGCGTAGAGGTGTTCACTTGTCCATGAGCTCAGATAATCCGATAGCGGTAATTTCCTCTTCCCATCGACGCGGAATGTGCCCAGAATGATTAAATTGTATTTCATGCTACGCATCAAGAAATCCAGGAGCTCAATGCTCTGCCGATCTGCCCAGTGGAGATCGTCGATAAAGAGAACGGCCACGCCCGGATATACTGATTCAGCAATTTTACCGAGGAAATCACTGACCGCATGATACAGACGGTACTTGTCCAGTTCCTCTATCTGCGCGGCGCGTAGCATCCCGGACACAGGGACAAGCTTCATAAGCTCGGACTGGTAGATGTCAGCCATTCTCTTGAATGTCTGCTGCATCAGCGAAAAATCCCGACCGAGTAGATCGCCGAGCATGTCCTTGAATGGATGATAGGCAACCGCCGATAGGGACTCGCAGGCGTTGCCCCTCATGATTACCTGTGTGTTCAACCGGTCCTTTATTTCCACTGCCAGCCTCGTTTTGCCGATCCCGGCCGGGCCGGCAATGAAAACCGCATTATGGTCCTTGAGCTGATTGCTACACCAGTTGATTTCATCATCACGCCCGATTATCACGGGTGAAGGAATTCTCAATCTACCTAATGTCCCCGGTTTGCTGCCGATACGATTCTTGCCTTCGCTCTTTGCGTGTTGCAGTAAACCATCCGCATGAGTGATAAGATTATTTGCCTTTGTGCCGTTTTCCGGGTACACTGCGAAACCCACGCTACACCTTATCTTGTGTCCACGTAGTTCAGTGGTCGACAAAGCGTCGAGCAGACGACGGCCCAGTTCAACGGCCCCTCCGGCCGAACTGTTCGGCATCAGGATGAAAAACCCGTCGCCACCATAACGCACGATGTTATCGACTTCCCTCACGTTCGCGCGCAGGAATTCGTAAAATCTAACCAGGACCCGGTCGCCTTCAAGAACACCGAATTCGCCGTTAATTCGATGAAAATCATCTATATCGATCAAAAGCAAGGAAAACTTGGTTTCGAATCTCTTGGCGCGTTTTATCTCGTCGTGGATCCAATAATGCATGTAGCGCCGGTTGTAACCACCGGTGAGGTCATCACGATATATTTCCTTCATCTACCATGAATTATATGCAACGAACGAACCGAAGTCAACTTGCGAAGATGTGAACGTACGTTAATATCGTTGCAATCGTTTAGATGGTTATTACCGTTAATAACGTTGCGCTTCTCCGGCTCTCCGTTTTTCCAGCGCAGCGTGTCTGTAGGCATTCTTTGTCTCCAGTTAAAGTATGGTTGCAGGAAAGCGTGTTCGTTCTGCGTTAAGTGCAGGGCGTCTAGCGGTCTGCTACTCGTACCTCAGTGCTTCTATCGGGTTGAGCCCTGCAGCACGCCGTGCCGGGTAAATACCGAAAAAGATCCCAACCGCAGCCGAAAACCCGAATCCGAGGATGACCATCCACAGCGATACGGAAGCCTTGAGCGGAGAAACTACCGAAATGAGCCAGGCAAGAATCAATCCGAAGATAATACCGATGACCCCGCCGATGAGCGCGAGGAAGACCGATTCGACCAGGAATTGCGAAAGGATGTTCTGGTTGGATGCACCGACTGCCTTGCGAATTCCGATCTCCCGCGTCCGCTCGGCAACGGAGACGAGCATAATATTCATGATACCGATACCGCCGACAACGAGCGAGATCGCGGCGATCGCCACGATGGCGATGAACCCCACACGCGTGATGTTCTGATATATCTCCATCAACATCTGCTGCGTACCTATTTCGAAATCATCCTTCTTGTCGAAGGATAGCCCATGTCTCCGGCGCACCAATTCCCTTACTTCATCTATCGTTTTTTCGGACTGCCCTGGTTTGGGTTTGATGTCCACGGAATATCCAAAAAATGCCCGTTCAATTACCGATTCTCCCCGCGGAAATATCTTCTCAAAAAAAGTATAGGGCATAACCAGCATGTTATCCATGCTTTGGCCAAGGAATGCCCCTTTTTCTCTGAATACACCGATTATCTTCAGACGGTGACCACGCACGTTCAATTCCTTACCTACGGGCGAACCTTCCGGAAAGATGTTCTTGGCAACGTATGAACCTATAACGCACAAAGCGCGACGGTGCGTAACATCATCGCGCGTGAAATCACGGCCGCTTTCGACAAAACGATTGTTCACCTTTGAGAAACTCTCGGTTGAGCCAATGGTACGTACCGAAGCAACTTCCTTATCCCGATACTTGAGTTTTGTTAATTGCTGTGATATTTCCGGGATCGCTACATCGACCGAAGGTAGTTGGCTGATCACCTCGGCATCTTCGGGGGTAAGATCAGGACGGTTTGCGATCTCCTCTATGTTCCGCGGCCCGGCCATGACCATGGGTGATTTACTGAGGAATACAAGGTCTGATCCGATCGACTGGATCTGTTCGGCAACCGAGCGGTTCAGTCCTTCGATCAATGAAAGGATCGCGATCACCGTACTCACACCGATGATTATGCCGAGCGCCGTAAGAAACGACCGCATGCGATGGGTTTTGAAGGTCTGTAGCGATAGGGATACCTTTATCCACAAATCATTCATTCTGGATCACTCCATCCTTCAGGTAAATCGTCTTACTCGCATGTGAGGCCACCGCAGAATCATGCGTGACCATTACGACCGTATTGCCTTCGTCTACCAGCTTATCGAAGATATCCATGATCTCAGCGCCGGTTCTTGAATCGAGATTACCGGTCGGCTCATCGGCGAAAATTACCTTCGGGTCATTTATTAAAGCGCGTGCAATAGCAACGCGCTGGCATTCGCCACCTGACATTTCATTTGGCCGATGATTCATCCGATCACCTAAACCAATCTTCTCCAGAATTTTCTTGGCCTTCATCACGCGTTCCTTCTTGTTGACTGCCGCATAGATCAATGGCAATGCTACATTCTCAGTTGCCGTTAGCCTCGGGAGAAGACTGAAACTCTGGAAGACAAAACCGAAAAAAGTGTTTCTTACCTTTGCCAGTTCCAGATCTGTATAGCTGGAAACCAATTTGTCTTCAAGATAATATTCCCCGGACGTCGGGGTATCGAGACAGCTAAGAATGTGAATCAAAGTAGACTTCCCAGACCCGGAAGCACCCATGATCGATATGTAATCATTGGTCTTGACATCGATTGTGACCCCGCGCAAAGCCTCCACCGCAACTTTCCCGCGCCAGTATGTCTTGCGGATGTCGAGCCCCCGGCATATTGTCTGGTTTTTCTTCATAAGGTATCGGAATCCGGGCTTTCGAATTTCACTTTTTGCCCGTCTTTCAACCTGCTCAGTACGCGATAGGGGCCTACAACCACGGTATCGCCTTCCTCAATACCCGAAATGATTTCGGTTTCTTCATCACTCGACACACCAACCACGATTTCCCTCAGAACCGCCTTACCGCTCTGGATCAAGAAGACGGTCTCGACCAGTTCATCATCGATCTCACGCTTGCCCGAAGCCTGGATGGGAATTTTCAATACATCTAACTTCTCGCTTGTTATGATGTCAGACTTGACATTCATCCCCGGCCTCAGAAGCGGTGAGAAATCACGGAGATCGATCTCTACCTCAAAATCGGTAACCTCATCAGTGCTGAGCTGGCTCTGGATGGGCATGAGGCCTACCTTTGTTACCTTGCCGGCATATATCGAATCGGGCAGCGCATCGGCAGTCACCTCCGCATGCTCGCCGACCCTTACATCCGGAACGTCGGTCTCGTCTATCTTGACGACGGCGATCATTTGCGACAGATCGGCGATCGTCATCATTACGGTACCACCGTAGTTAAGCGCACCCATGACCGCAGTTTCACCTTCTTCCACGTTAACCTTCATGACCTTCCCTGAAATAGGAGCGTAGATCTTCGTTTTCCGGTAAGCATCCAGCGCCTGCTCGTAGGATGCTTTTGCTGTCTTGTAGCTCAGCTCGATACGTTCGAAACTCTCCTGCGATATGAGGTTCTTCTCGATAAGACTCTGTGCCCTCTGTAAGTCCTGTTCTGCCTGCAACAGTTTTGCATGCGCCAGTTCGCGCGTCGCATCGGCCTGAACATCATCGAGTTCAATCAGTAGATCGCCCTTTTTGACAACATCACCTTCAGCAAATCTTATTTTCCGCACACGTGCAATTGTCTCGGCCGATATGTCGACCTGAGACCTTGCCTCTAATTCACCCGATGCCGAAACCCGGGAAGTGATTTTGCCTTTCTTAACCAGTGCGACCTCGACCTTCTCTCCAGAATCGCCCTGACTCAGGTTCAGAATGATCACTACTGCAACTACGACGATGACGCCGATGATGATAAAGAGCTTTTTTTTGTTCATCAATACTCCTCACCTAGCGTCAACATACCTAGGAGATAGGAAAAGTTAGCCTGTTGGATGTAGTAGTCACTCAACGCAGATGTATAGGAAACGCGAGCGTCATAAATCGCCTGCTCTGAGGTCAGGAAATCCAGGAACGAAATGATACCCAGCGCATACTGCTCCCGGGAGATAACAACTGCCTCATTAGCCGCATCTAAACTCTTTCCTGCAAGCTGCAATCGATCCAATGCCTCCTGCAAAGAATAATAGCTGGTGCGCAGTGTCTTTTCGCTTTCCAGCTCGGCTCTGCGTTGTGCATATTCGCTTCTCTGTAGATCTTTCTTAGCATTCAGATAACCAAAGATCAAATGCTTGATCTCGAATATTGGAAAGGAAACGCTGATTCCGTAGTTCCGGACTGCGTTGTCCCTGTAGTACTCAAAGTCAAAGATAAATGAGTCACTCACGACATTATACCCATAGAAGAGGGATATCCGGGGAAGGAATGCAAGATATGAAGCAATAAGATTCGACTTTGCGATCTTCTTCGATTCCCTGGCAATCCGCACTTCATAACTGACCTCGTACAATATGCTCGTCAGCGAATCGAGATCCGGCATATCCATTGCTGCAGGATCAACCAGTGTATCGACTGGATAGATATCCTGCGCGATGCCAAGGATCGATTTGAGCTCTTCCTGCACCGAGATCTCCAATGTCCTCGCCCCTGATCTATCCTGCTTTGCATTAAGGTAAAATACTTCGCCTTGTAATAACTCCAGCCTGGAAGCAGCGCCCAACTCATATTTCGCCTGAACCAGCTTCAAGTTCTCCTCAGCGCTCTGAATCGCAATCTCGGACGACCTCACCAGCTCGAGCGCGTTGATCAGGTTGTAGTATGCTGTTTTGATCCGGAGCATCAGATACGACACATCTGCCTCGTGTTGGATCGCGTTCCCTTTCACCTGACCGCGTGCAACGAATATAGAACTTATTAAATCGAGGTCAAAAACCGGCATGCTGACCTGCACTGATCCTTCGTAGCCACTGCTCTCGAGACCTTGATACTCGCTGTTCGTATAGGTTCCGCTTACATTCACGGTCGGTAGTAACTCGGCGAGGACCTGGTAGAATCGAATCCGAGTCTGATCAAAAGATGCGCGCGATTCGCCGTAGATAGGGCTGTTCTGCAGAGCGACATCGATCGCTTGATCGATCGATAATGAGTCGATCTGTGTGAATAATAGCAAAAATATCATGGTCTAGGTGTCAGACAACCGTGGAAAACTACATCCCGCGGCCAAAAATACCACGCAGCCCAATGCCAATGAAAACAGATGCAAACCAGATCGCAAAAACAAGCACATAAGCATTTTTCCTGGCAAAATTACTGACAATGCTAACACCGATGGCAACCAGGATCATCTCCCAGATGACGAACAAGTCAAATCCGGCAAGAAACTGGTAGATGAAAGAATCCTTGGCTAAATTGGGCGTCAAGAGAGCAAGCGAAGTCGTAACAAAAGGCGATCTGGTCATGCCGACCATGATCAATTTAAGGATCGCGGCTGGCACCGCGACCAGTGATGAAAAGCAAACGACGCTGAACACTCGCTTGAAACCGCTCTCGCCGTCAAAAAGGGGGATGAAGAGATTGAGCACAAGTGTGAAAACAAGCAGGAGTACGACCGTGAATAGTGCGGCATTTATTGCACTCGAGATCATCAGTATCGGACCGGACATGACTTGCCTGGCCTGTTCCATCTGCTCTTCAGACAAGCCCCTTTCCTCGAATACCTCTTCTTGACTGGCAATGATCGTTTCGCGGGTCAAACTAACGGTCACGACTGCGGTGAGTACCACGACCACAAGCACAATGACGAGCGGCATCACCCACCGTGATTTTTCCTTCAAAGTGGTGAACACTTTGCCGGGTGAGAAGTATATATCAAGTATATTCATCCCAATCTCCTTCCCTATAGTAATAATACGCCTGAACTAGCAATTAAGTTTCGCCCAAAATCATTTTGAAATGTTATCACGTTTACAAATGTCAAGTATATACACATTTTCTGGCATGTCAACTTTCTTGCCCCTGATTTGCTTGACACAGCCACATCTCTGAATATTGTTAATCAACGAGGAGGTAAAATGGTAAACAAGAAGAGATTGATCATTGCTACTGTGTTTGGAGTACTCTCTGGCATTGTCTGCTGGATCCTGGCTTCTTCTGAAGGACCGACACCATGGCATTTCGCCCTTGCAACCATTTTCAGCCGCACCCTGATTGGCTTTGCCATCGGGATCAGCGTGTTCAAGTTCAAGTGGTGGTTGCACGGTATCGTCATGGGCTTCATCTTCAGCATCCCGATGGCCCTGCAGGGTTTCTATGTACCAGGTAAAGAAATGTATATTCTCTTCGGCACGATCGTCATGGGCGTCATCTACGGTTTCTTTATTGAATTGTTTGCGACCGTAGTCTTCAAGGCTGGAGCTAAATAGCCAAGCAGATTATTTGACTCAGTATACGCGGCTCCTGAGGCGCTTGACCAGAAGTTCTAGCTGACCAAGGACCTGCGTTATCGTATTGTCCTTTATACAATAAACTTTACCCTCGCGGATATTCTCATAACGGACCAGATCGATCTCCCTGAGGTGCCGCAGTACCGTGCTGACTGTAGTAACTGAAAGCTTCAGCTTCGCAGCAACGACCGATGGAGTATGACCACCCCGCATCAGAAGCTTGACTATCTGGTAAGCCGTGGGGTTGCCCAGCACCCTGCAGATCCGTGAACTCCGGTAATCGATTTCAGGTACTCTTCTCTTTTCGCTTCTCATCTCGTCTGTACATATATTACAAATTCCATCCATCACGTTTCAACAGTAAATTAGTGAATTCGCCAATTGGCGAATTCGCAAATTGCGGGAATACCTTAAATCATCCACAGATCAGTTAACATACACGCTATTTGCGTTGAATTTCGGTTCGGGCTATATATAA
>JBFEPB010000027.1:0-10010 GCA_041550295.1 bacterium
AATCGGACCCATGAACTTTCGGTCATAATTCGATGGTCGGTAAATACTGTCCATGCCAGGGATTTCGAGAACGATCGGCAGATCGAGGACAATATCGGTCGGCGTGAAGCCGTTGTCAACTGCCGCGGCGAATACGAATATCTTGAATGCACTCCCTGCCTGACGGCGTGCTTGGGTTGCTCTGTTGAATTGGCTCTGGCTGAAGCTGCGACCGCCGATCATGGCTTTCACCTCACCGGTGTGGTAATTCAGCAAAACACATGCGCCCTGCAAATACGGTATCGCGGTTATTGTGTCGGCGAGGCCGATCGAATCGAACTCTGCTTTGGGATGAGGTAATTGTTGATCTTTTTCAAGTTTCACAAGGTGTTTTTCCAGGACCTCTTCGGCGATAGTCTGCATGCGAGTGTTCATTGTCGTGTAGATATTGGCTCCGCTTCGGTACAGGAATTCTGGCCCGTATTTCAACTCCAGATAGCGTCTTATTTCCTCGAGGAAATATTCCCCCACACGCCTTTCCTTCGTCTGTTCGACAACACCGAGCGGTTCATTCACCGCGCGCGTGTATTCTTCGGAGGAGATAGCATTGTTATCGAGCATCGCTTTCAGGACGAGGTTACGGCGTTGTATTGCACGTTCGGGACGTTTGTATGGAGAATAACTCTCTCCTTTCGGCAGAGCAACCAGCAGTGCGCATTCAGTGAGATTCAGTTCTGATATGTCTTTGTCGAAATAGTAGGAAGCAGCAGTGGCAACACCGTAATGACCCTGGCCAAAATTGATCTGATTCAAGTACATCTCGAGTATTTCATCCTTAGTGAAGGCACGCTCGATTCTCACCGCCAACGCCATTTCTTTCAATTTTCTCATGATCGTCTGTTCCATGGTGAGGAACATGTTACGAGCGAGCTGCATGGTAATCGTACTCCCGCCCTGCACGATCCCCATGTTCACGATATTGATCAGCATGGATTTGAAAAACCGAAGTACGTCCACACCCCAGTGGCTGTAGAATCTTTTATCCTCGATGCTTATGAAGCCGTCTGTCAGGTACTTTGGTACGCGGTCGAGACTGGTCAATTCACGTCGCTCGATGAAGAACTGGCTGATGAGCTCGCCCTTGTCGTCGAATACTTTTGTAGAAATAGGCGGCGCAAAGAAGGAAATCGATTCGGCCGGCGGGAGGTCGCTTACTACGGAGAAATATGCACCGATACCCAATCCCAGGAAAAGCGGGATAAGGGTGAGCAATCCCCAACGCAGTAATTTCTTATTGAATATTTTTTTCTGTTCTTTCATCGAAAAAGTAGATTTTACTCGGGTTCACTTTAAGCACAAATGGCTTGCCGACGCGCGGGTCGCTATCTTCGGGCACGCGGGCAGACAATAGGGTATTACCCAGTCGTCCGTGGACGTAGATCTCAGTGCCCATCGGCTCGATCACGTCGACGACTATTCTGATTTCGGATCCTTTTTCCACCGAGAAGTCAGTCGGTCTTATTCCGATGATTATTGGCTGACCCGCTAGTTTCTCGTATTTTTTGTCGATCTGCAATGTTACATCCGCGCTTTGAAATAATATCCCTTTGTTCTTTCTGACAACGGAACCGCCGATAAAGTTCATTGGCGGGCTGCCAATAAACCCTGCGACAAACTTGTTCCTTGGCTTCTTGTAGAGTTCAATTGGATCGGCGACCTGCTGAACCACACCGTTCTTAAGAACAATGATTTTCTGGCCAAGGGTCATTGCCTCCACCTGATCATGAGTCACATAGATGATCGTGGCATGGATTTGCTTATGCAGACGGGCGATTTCGGCACGCATTTGAACGCGCAGCTTGGCGTCCAGATTGGAGAGTGGTTCATCAAACAGGAAGAGTTTCGGATTGCGGACGATCGAGCGGCCGAGGGCGACCCGCTGCCTTTGCCCTCCAGATAATTGCCTGGGTTTCCTGTCTAGAAGCTCATGTATCCCCAAGATTCTGGCCGTTTCGAGTACCCGGCCTTCGATTTCTTTCTTTGGGTATTTACGCATCTTTAGCCCAAACGCCATGTTGTCGTAGACCCTCATGTGTGGGTACAGAGCGTAATTCTGAAAGACCATGGCCACGTCACGGTCTTTTGGCGATAGTTCATTGATCTGCTGGCGATCCATGTAAATTGCCCCTGATGTGAGATCTTCGAGACCTGCTATAAGTCTGAGCGTTGTGGTCTTTCCGCAGCCTGAGGGCCCGACGAGTACGGTGAATTCTTCGGGTTCAACCGTGAACGATACATTATCCACCGCGTGAACATCGTGCTCATAGATTTTCGTCACATTCTCCAGAAGGAGTCTAGCCATGCTTCCAGACAATATTCAGGATTTTTATCAGGGTTTCCCTTAATTCTCTTCTGGACACGACCATATCTACGAGCCCGTGGTCCAACATGAATTCAGACCGCTGGAATCCAGGGGGGAGTTTACTGCCGATGGTCTGTTCGATTACGCGCGGTCCGGTGAATCCAAGTAGAGCTCCAGGCTCGGCGATTATGATGTCGCCGAGGGATGCGTACGACGCCATAACGCCGGCTGTGGTTGGGTGGGTGAGGATCGATATATAAGGAATGCGTTTTTGGCTCAGCAGGGCAAGTTCGGCAGACGTCTTGGCGAGCTGCATCAGAGAAAGAATGCCTTCTTGCATGCGTGCTCCGCCGGAGGCGGATAATATTATGAGCGGGAACTCCTTGTCATAAGCCAGGCGGATGGCACGGGCCACCTTCTCACCAACCACAGAACCCATGCTGCCGCCCATGAAGCCGAAATCCATGGCCGCAAAGACCAGAGGTACCCCATCGATACTGCTCAATCCATAGACCACGGCATCTGTCATTTCGGTCTTCTGTTGCGCTTCTTTCAATTTTTTCTTGTAGCCTGGGAATTCCAACGGATCCAGTGGCTCAAGATCTGCATCCAGCTCGTCTAAGTGCGCATTGTCCAGCAACAGGGTGATGTAGTCACGGCAGCTGATACGGAAATGGAATTGACACTTAACGCATATCCATAGGTTCTTCTCGAGCTCTTTCCGATAGAGAATTTCACCGCAAGCTTCGCATTTTGCCCATAATCCGTCAGGCAGTTTTAACTTGTCCTCAGGTTTGGCTTCTATCTTTTTCTTGAACCACATGATTCTATTCTAACTTAATTCTAAGGAAATGTCAACATTACGCTTTTTCAATGCCTTGCGCTCAACGCGGCGCCTTGAGGAATAGGATCAATCCGATCACGCCGAATACGATATTGGGCAACCATGCAGCCAGGAACGGGCTCAAGATGCCGGCAACCCCGTATGCCCGGCTCGACTGAATGAACCCCCAGTAGAGGAAAGATAACCCGATGCTTATTCCCAGGCCGACCGCGATGCCGCCCCGCCGCAAAACCACAGAGATCGGAAGCGTAATCAAGAGCAAGACCAGCGTGATGATGGGGTAAGAAAACCGGTAGTTCATTTCAACCTTCTCCTTGGCGACATCCTGGCCTGCGCGCTGCCTTTTCCCCACGAACGCGGCGATTTCCAGAAAATTCATCTCCTCAGGAGGCTTGATTTTTTTCATGAAATCAGAGGGTTTTTCCGCAAGTTCGGGCATTTCGAGGGCAAAGTGTTTGGTGACGGTTTCGTGGCCAAGGGTGTCAAATTCTCTCACTGTCGCATTCTCAAATACCCATATATTATCGAACCGGCCGTGCGGCGCGTCGATCCGCTGTCTGATTTTATTATCATCAGTAGCCTGCCAAAGGACAATATCGTCAACCGTATTGACCCTGCCGTCGAACTTCCGGATGAAGTATATCCAATTGTTCTCACCATAGTAGAAGAAATTACGACGCCAGAGATCTTGTCTTTTCGGGCGTCTGTTTATTCTTTCCTGTTCGTGCTCGATCAACCTTGACTGAGCCCAAACTCCGACTGTTTCCTGGAAGACAAAGGTGCCGATCACGATCAAACCGCCGGCGATCAACAACAGATAAAAAAGCCTGTCGATGCTGAGCCCGCTCGTCTTCAAAACCAGTAGTTCCCGGTTCTTGGTCATGATCCCAAAAACTAGAAATACCGCGATCATCGATGCAACCGGAATGAGCAGTATGGCGTAAGAAGGTATTAGATAGACGTAGTACAGCATGATGTCGATGACGGTGGCGTTCTTTGCCAGAAATTTCCCGAGGTTGTCGAAGAGGTTGATCACAATGTAGATGAATATTGAAATGCCGAGGCAGATGATGCCGTACCGGCCAAAATGCTTCAGCACGTAACGATCGATTATGTTCATTTGAAGAGTTTCCTCAAAGGTGAACGGTCGAATTCTGCCGCAAAGAACATGTAGATACCAACGCCGAGCAGGATCAAGTTTGGCAGCCACATGCCCCATAAGGCCGGAAAATTCCTGCGGTCGGCAAATTCTTCACCGGCAATGACCAGTACATAGTATGAGGAGAACAGAAACACACCCACCAGAATGCCGGCTATGCCACCCCTCTTGAATAGATATCCGAGAGGCGCGCCGATTATCAAAAACACTATGCAGGCAAAGGCAAGGGAGAATTTCTTATAATAGGCAACCTCGTAGCGTGCAAGTTTTCTTGCATTGCCGTCGATTGTCTTTGTCCGGCGTTCGATCTCAAAGGTTGCGCGATCCAGTTCGGTGATGTTCCCGCGGAGATAATTGTCTATTGCATCGCTACCGATCTCGGTGATCTCCTGGCGCAGGTCAGCGATTTGCCGCTTCGTCTCGGCAATCGTGGTTTCCAATTTATCTGCTGTTAGCTCATTATGATTTCGATAACTGCGTTCCTTTCTGATGAGGTCTGTATCGAGTTTCATGTTGAGTATTTGTTTATCGAATTCTGTCTTCTGGTATTTGCTGCTATCAACCAGTTGATGTAATTCACCTTCGAAAAGCGTAAAGCGAAGCACGTCCTCCTCATCAAAACTTTTCAATTCGCCCCGCGGCGCGATTATTAATATGCCATTGCGGGAGTCGTAGATCGTCACATCGCGGATTATCGAGCGCTTTTCATCTTTCTCACCGATGTATATCGTATAACCGGGAAACTCATTGGTGAAGATGCCTTCGGGCAGGCGTACCGCAGGTCGCTTGCGGGTCACGTCCAGCATCAGGTTACGCACGCGATGGTTGGATTCAGGCAGCACGTAATTGTTGAAGAAGGTGAGAAAAAGCGTGAAAACAACGGTTATGGCAAACGGGACCCGTATGACCGAACGGAAGGAAAGACCGCTGGTCTTAAGCGCCAGGATTTCATTGTCCTGTGCTGCCCGACCGAAGCTCATGATGATCGCTACTAGTATTGCCATGGGCGCTGTGTATGATAGGACGAGGGGAAGAGTGTAGATAAGGATCTGTCCGACAATGGCGATTGGTAGTCCCTTCCGGACAAATAGATCGATCAGCCGGAACAGTTCGTTCATCAGGAGAATGAAAGTGAGGGCAATCATCGAAAATATGAACGGCGGGATGAACTCCCTGACAAGGTAGCGGTCGATGGTTCTAATCAAGATGATCTCCCGTGACCAGTACCTTGAGGGCCCTGACTGCAGCGAGGACACTTGCTTTTTCGTCTGGAGACAGATAAGGCGAGAAATCCATCACTCCAAGGTCGACCAGTCTCATATAAGGAAGATAAAGATACGACCTTGTGCTGACATTTTTCATGGGCATAATATTGTGCGGATACAAAGGTTCGATAAGGCGGTCAAGAAGCACAATGAGATTGGCGATCGTGAGGGTATCGTTCTCGTAGAGCTGTCCATCCGGGAAAAGAGGAAGGTAGTTCTTAGATATGCAGAATACCATCGGGTCGGTTTCTATTCTCTGCTCCGTAGCGCCGCAGATGAGTTCAGCCAGCAATCTGCGGCTAAGTATAATCCTTTGATCCATAGCAGAACTCACGGACTGTGGGATATTAAGCAGCATCTGGTACTGCGAAACGTACCGCCCGAACTTCTGGTAAAGAGAAAACAGATTCAAGTAGATATTT
The DNA here is from genome assembly GCA_041550295.1 of bacterium. Taxonomy (GTDB): domain Bacteria; phylum Hydrothermota; class Tepidihabitantia; order SM23-42; family SM23-42; genus SM23-42. The sequence goes on from JBFEPB010000027.1 coordinate 6,032, forward strand.
AGGTCATTCACACGGCGGTCGGCGAGTTTCTCGAGAGTCGTCATCTGTTGCACCGGATCATCGAGCTTCTTGTAGCAGTCGTAAAGATAGTAGAGCGTAGAATCAGAATCGGGATGTCCTTCGTGGTAAGCATTGAAATAACGGGCGGCGGTGCGGAATTGGTTGTTATGATACGCGTTCAGGCCGCGCTCAAAATCATTCTTACGGTCGAACAGCGAGGCGCAGCTTGCGAGTAGAACGACTACTGCCCAGATATGATGGCGACACGGCATTCTCTTAACAGTCTTAGATTGTTCTGAGAACCATGTATGCGCCGCGAGTCGGCTAACGATATTTTTATATCGGTCTGGTTAGCACCTAACGTCGCAAGAGCCTTGATTCTCATCGGGTTATTGCCGATCAATTCATTTTCCAAATCCATCGAACTGGAATACGAGACCAAACCGTGGTCTGTTACACGGAGCGAGTCGGCGAAATTGAACGAGTATACTTCCTGCATATTCTCGTTCACCACTTTCGGAAAAAAGCACGGATTGATCTTCAACTCAGTGCAGTCAATGACAATTCCCGTATATTTTTCTTTTTCTATTTCTTTCGGCTGCAATTTAAGCCCTTTAGGATATTCCTTGCCTGCCGGCCATTCCTGACCACATGTCGGGCACAGCGCTGGTACGACAACCTGAACCGGATTTTTTCCGGGTAGTATCAGCGATAATATCGATGGCGTAAGAGCAAGGTAGAAGGCGAATTCGGTCGTGCCGTCTGTCAGGTAGTACTGATCCATCTGGTACCGGCTGAGATATTCGGCCAGCTCCTTCTCACGGTCGCGAGAGCTGAGGAAGTATCCAACCGTCATTGTTGCATCATACTGGAGGCCATACAGTTCCTCTTTCAGCAGATCAGAGGCGTGGTCCTGACCGGTTGCGTACTCTCTTAGTATGAGATTTTCCCAGTCCATTTCGGCGAGGCACATCTGGCAGCCGACCGCCAAGAAAATGGTAAATAGCACAAGAGAACGTCGCACAGCACCTCCTCGGGAAAAAGAAAAAATTAAAGCGGGCGACGGGATTCGAACCCGCGACCCTCGGCTTGGGAAGCCGATGCTCCACCCCTGAGCTACACCCGCAGAGTCCAAAAATTATATGCTAAAAAGCATCAATGTCAAGGTCACCACCGGTTGTTAAATGTCTAGAATTTAACCCGGGCGCGGTTTCTGGCCTGTGTGACAAAGGTTTCAAGCCGCATGGTGTCAACCGCGTGGTCGAGACCGTCGACTGACAAATTGAAAAGCGGTAGATCAGGATAATGTTCTTTGATTCTCTTGTAGATGGAGGTGACCGTATTGCCTGGCATGCATGTGAACGGCATTACATTAATCACACCATCAAAGCCTTCCTTGATGAAGTCAATTGTTTTACCTATCGTCATTACTGTCTCGCCTTCCAGGGTCGAGTGCAGGTATGGAGCAGCATAACTGAGTAGTGTGTTGACCGACGCCTCACGTTCAAGGCCAAGGATTTTGAATATCTTGTTCTGTCGATATTTCATATATCGATCGAATATCTTTGTGAATACTACCCTCCGGTACTGATGGAACCAGCGGCAGTTGCGGGCGCGGGTGAAGTTCAGATACAGGAACCATTCACCGATTGACGGCAGAGCGACCTCACAGCCGAGGTTCTCAATTCTTTGGATCACAAAATTGTTGCTGAATTCCTGTGAGCGCACGTAGATCTCTCCAACGATCCCGATCCTTGGTTTACGCTTACGGTCAAGCTGAACAGCGTCGAGTTCGTTCCGGGACTGTTTCAGGAAATCCATGATGCCCTTTCCGTTCTCGACAAACGAGCAAAGTTGGTCAAGGCATCTCTTGTATATCGACGACGTCTGCCCCGGTACGCGCTCATAAGGCCGCATGGTTCGCGCTCTCGCTTCCAGGGCGTCAACCGCGCAGATGCCATCCCACACCGAGGTCAGAAACTTGATGCCCATTGTCCCCAGATCATCGAAAAGGCTGGGACCCTGATTCGGGGCATAGATCGGGATATCCTCAAATCCCAATTCATCGAGAATGATACGATGCAGCCTGTAGTACTGGCCAAAGCGGCATGGACCAGAACCCTGGGCCATGAAGAATCCACTGCGTCGTGGATCAAAGTCAGGAGTCCTGATCTTCTTGATCATATCACCGGCAGTAATGATGGCCGGTATGCATTCGCGGCCTGAAGTATACTGCCGTCCGATGTTGATCGATTCTTCGTCTGGCTTTGGTAAAACCTCAGTACTGATCCCGCTGTGCTTCATTGCACTCGCCAAAACGCGAGCGCCGTCACACATATATGGTATGTATATCGTCCTCCCTTTCTTGACTTCACTGCGCTGACTTATTGTCTTCGGTTCCCCGCATGTTGCCGCGCCCCTTATGCTGTCCAGGAATGCCTCACACCGCGTTATGAAACCAGCATCACCAGAATGCTCATCGATCTCCAGGAGCAAGAATGGTTTGGCGCCAAGTTTTTCGCGGAAGAAGCGGGTGAGGAATGAATCAGGTCCACAAGCGAAGTTGGACAAGTATACTGGGAAGAGTCGTTTGTCCCTAGCGATTCTTTCGGCAGCTGCCATTATGCGCTGGCCATAATGCCAGTACATGTTGCTGAAATCATCCTGAATCGATCTGTAGTCAAGGTCCAGAAAATCGAGTGGTATGGCGAGCACCCCGAGGTCGCGCAGTTTCTTGGGCAGATTGAGATTCATCCCTGTGTCAAAGCCATTGTAGGGGCGTGAACACACGACGAATGCCGTATCGTCTATCTGGCTTAGAGTTTTTCTTCCCAGTTCCCTTATTTGCTCCTTGACTTCTGCCCAATGGCTGAGGGCTTTCTTGATCGCCGTCTTTACTTCATTCTTTGACTTACCGACATCCTTGCCGAATTGTATCAGCGACTCTTCGATGCCTGCTTGACCGCGGTCAAAATGGAGGTAGGGTGCGTGGACAGTAACCTCATCGCCGAACACGGCACGGGTGAGATAGGGAAGCGACTGTACATACGGGCAAACATAGCTGCGTGGGAAAATATCATCCTGGGGCTGCATTGTGATAACGCTTGGTATGAAAAGCAGGTTTATTTTCTTGCTGAGAAGGTCTTGTATCTGCCCAAGCGCAACCTTGACCGGCAGGCAGGTGTCAGCGAGTGCCAGTTCAGAACCGAGTTCAATCGTCTTACGTGTTGTCTGTTCAGATAGAACCGGGGCGAACCCCAGCTGACGGAGAAATTGGTAGAAAAATGGGAATAGTTCGTACATAACCAGGCACCTGGGTATGCCGATCTGCACACCAGTGGCCTTTTCTGTCCTGAAGAATATGTCATTACGGCGTTTGAATAGATCAGGCATACTCTTGCTGCTTGCCCTCTTTTTCTCTTCGTACTTCCCGCAGCGGCCTCCATAATGTATCGCTTCTTCGTCTGCGATCGTTATCTCGTTTACTTCACACTCATTGGTGCAATCCTTGCATGTGAAAGACATCGAAGTATATGATTTCGTCGCGAGAGTCAGCCCTTTGAATTTGGTTTTGGTGATCTTTCGATCGCGGACGATCAGCGCTATGCCAATTGCGCCGCTCACGTCATAATTCGGTGGGACCACGATATCTTTTTGTAGCACCTCTTCGAATGCTGAGACAACGGACTTATTCGCAGCGACGCCGCCCTGAAAGAATATTCTTTGCCCAATCTCCTTGCCGCTGACCACACGATTCAGGTAGTTGTACACGATCGAATAACCCAACCCGGCGAGCAGGTTTTCGCGTTCGTCCGTATCTTTCTGATGATGGATTACTTCGGAATTGATGAATACCGTGCATCTTTCACCAAGGTTGATCGGTGATCGTGCCTTAAGCGCGAGGTCGCCGAATTCGTTCAACTCAACGCCCAGGATCTCTGCCTGTTCCTCGAGAAAAGAACCGGTGCCGGCCGCGCAA
>JBFEPB010000028.1:0-9834 GCA_041550295.1 bacterium
CCTCATTGACGAAACATGCAGAGACCAACGTTTGGGTTGTGCAGAAATTCCTGGGCGTTACTTTCACTGTGGAGAAAAAGGTTCTGAGATGTGAAAGGGCCACGTAAGAAACATCGGCATACACATATTCGCGGTAGATGAAGGAGGTAATCGTGGGTAGTGCGCTATTTGACAGGATCGCAAGTTTTTACGATTATGAGCAGAAGGAGTTCACCAGGGATATACCGTTCTATGTAGAATACGCTAAGGAATGCGGGGGAGAGGTGTTGGAATTAGCCTGTGGTACAGGCCGGGTTCTGATACCGATAGCAAAGCAGGGCATAACTGTGACCGGACTTGATGCGTCTAAGCAGATGCTCGATATCGCACGCAAGAAGATCATCAACGATGATGTCGCGAAGAAGAACGCTACACTAGTTCAGGGTGACATGAAATCTTTCGACTTGGCCAAGAAGTTCGGTCTGATATACATCGCTTTCCGTTCTTTTCAGTGCCTATTGACGAAGAAAGCTCAGGTATCCTGCTTAGAGTGTGTGCACGATCATCTCCCGGATAATGGATCTTTCATTCTCGACCTTTTTGCTCCCCGACATGATTATCTTGCGCAGAAGAAGATGAGCTTTGATCTTGGCGAGTTCTACGCAGATGAAAACGGTGTTTACATAAGGCGTCATTCTGAAGTCAGCTACGACCTGACCAATCAAACCTTACACGAAGACCGTATCTATGAGTGGCGGGATAGATCAGAAAAGCCACACCGCAAGGTATGGTCATATGAGCTTGCATTTCTCTTCAGGTACGAAGTAGAGTTGCTTCTTGAAAAATGCGGTTTCACCGTTCAATATCTGTATGGCGACTTTGATAGATCGCCCTATGATTATTACTCAGGCGAGCAGATATTTGTGGCAAAGAAATCATAGTATGCGGAGACGCCGAAATTATTGGGAAGAAAATCAGTAGAGGAGCCTTCGTGAAACAAGAGCAGAAATACCGCTATGGTTCGGTCCAATCCGAATTTGGTGCAATAGTAGTTGTATGGCGTTGCAACAATAATAAGATCGTACGAGTGTTCCTGCCTCGACAGAAGGATATTTTCCAATCATCAGCGTATTATATTCATGGCGTTGACTCAATACCAGGCCGCACTGCCGCGAAAATATTGCGGAAGGTAGAGCGTCTGTCGGCCGGTCGTTCAGTTGCATTACATCTCGATCTCCTGGATTGGGGGATGATATATCCTTTTCAGAAGCAGGTTTTGCGCTTGGAATACAGGGTACCACGCGGCCGGGTCAGTACATATGGCCGGTTGGCCCGGAGAGTGGGCAAATCGAGCGTAGCCAGGGCAGTAGGCAATGCCCTGGCCAGAAATCCCTTTCCACTTATTATTCCCTGTCATCGTGCCGTCAGATCAGACGGCTCCTTGGGCGGTTACGCCGGTGGCGTTTCGATGAAGAGGAGGTTACTGGAATACGAGGGAATAGAGTTTGACGAGCATGACCGGGTCATCGCTGGATCATTCTGGTGACCCCGGCAGCAAATCAGAGCACGGCTGTGTTTTACTCCTTTATACGGAATTCCCAGGAACAGTAATATCCTTCAGGATGTGGGTCTGGAGGACATGTGATACACCTTGTCTCGATCCTCGGATCGATCGTCTTGGCAAAATACGTGTACTCCAAAATTCCTACTGGTTTGCAGGGAAAATCAGGTAGTTTCTTTCTTTTACGCGCGTCCTGAACGCGGCACGTTTCCATTCTGAATACGCAATGTCTATCAGACGATTCGACAACGGTTTGTTTATTCAGATAGGCGTATAAACGGAATTTCAAAGCCTGAACGAGCGCGGGTATGCCGCCTCCCGGTTCCATGTTGAGCCTTTGCATGATGCGCTGTGCTTCGATCTGCGTGAACCTTTCCCACGCTTTGCCGTCGAGTTCGATCGCCGCCTCCATGCCGAATTGCTGTTCTACAGACTGGAACCATAAGCCGTCATGGGCCAGCCAGTTCTTTGCTGCGTCAGCCATGAGCTCCAGCAAGGCTTCCTTGCTGAGATCCTTTGGTTCAATCATCAGTCCCCCTTGCTTTGTAATATTGTTTGCCATCATGTTCCATTATCTCGAGCGTCCCTCTATCCAGCAGCAACTGAATGTATTTGATGATCTGATTTCTATGGAGCCCGGTCGACTCTGCCATGTCATCCAGGGTGACTGGTCTGCGCGCTGCCACCGCAGCGATTGTTTCCAGTCGACGGTCAGGTGATACGCCAGTTCCTTTTGGTTCGAAATCGGCGATGATCTCGCACTTTTCACCGAGCACGCTTTTTATCTGCTGCATCGTTTCCATCGAAACCGGATGAGAATGTTTCTCGCTCGGCGGTCTGACGACCGTATTAAGATGTATCCGGTCAGGATTTATTCTATCGATTACCGTTTTCAGGTTTTCGATATGCTCAGGTTTATCATTGATCCCTTTGAGGAGCATCACTTCGAGCCAGAGCAGTCCTTCGTACATCTCCCTGAATTTCACATATCCATCGATGATCGTGTTAATGTCCAATTGCACATGGCCTCGGTGTATGCTGGTAAATATGTCTTGGTCAGCCGTGCATAGCGTGGGTACCGTGACGTTGGCGTGCATCAAGTCTTGACGCACTTCAGGCATGTGTAGCAGCGAACCATTAGTGAGAACCGAAACGGGAATGCTTGATATCTTCTTGACCTCCCTGAGCAAATAGCCGAGGTCTTTGTGCAGCGTTGGCTCACCCGAGCCTGAGAAGGTGATATAGTCAATATTTCGCTTCTTGTCGAGTACGCTTTTTATTTCCTTGAGTATGTCCAGTGTCGGGGTATATTCTTTACGCGCTAGTGTTTTTTGCCGGGTCTTACCGAGCTGGCAGTATACGCAATCATAGGTGCATACTTTGTAAGGAACGATATCGATGCCCAGTGACATGCCCAGTCTCCTCGAAGGAACCGGGCCATAGACGTATCTATATGCGTTTTTCTGCTGAGATTCCGTAGGCACTATGGCCGTTTTACCTTATTCTTCGCGTCGAGTGTGACCACTCTAGCTTTGAACCCTTTTGCTTCTTCAATGGTCATACTCGCATACGACAAAATACAGAGTCTCTGGCCGACTTCACCTTTTCTCGAAGCGGGTCCGTAGAGTATGATCTTACCGGATCCGGCCTTCTCCTCAATAGTATAAGTTTCCAGGCGTTCACCGTTATCATAATTCAAGACCTGCACTTTCTCACCAGGCAATATGTTTACCTCTTTCATCACGGTGCTGTCAATCCCCATGCTGCCTTTATAAAATAGTTTTGTGTGGGTTATGGTTGCTTTTGTTATCTTTGACTTCAGTACGTCGACGCGGATGTTGGGCGTACTTTTTCTTTTCAATCCATCGCGGATTATTGTCCGGTGACTGGCGAACGGTATTTTAGGCAACTTATTCAAAGGGAAGAATTTTGCATCCACAGTGTCGGTGCCGGCTCGAGGTTTTCCAGAACGAAAATCGATTTCATAGGCAATGAGCAGAACATTGCCATACATTTTTGTAGGCTCGGTATACACACCGAGCAATGCACCCAGTGTGCCGTCAATACTGGTTTCTTCTTTGAGTTCTCTGAGTACAGTGTGTTCGGGCCGCTCATTAGCTTCAACAAAACCTGATGGGAGTGCCCACTTACCGGTTCCAGGCGGCACGCCACGCTTTACCAAGAGCACCGCATCATTCTGCCAGACGAAAGCAACAGCACTAGACAGCGGATTCGCATAGTATATCCACCCGCATCTTGCGCACGCCAGCCTTGATATGCCCTCAAATTCTCTTATTGACAAATTACATTTACAAAGTGGGCAAAACTTAGGTTTTTTCAACGATTTCTTCCTTTTGTTCATTTAATTTCTTAACTAATTTGTCTGGATTGATATGGTACTGATTAGCCAGTTGTTCAACCGTGCCCCAGAATGGTTCGCCGCAGATCAAGCAGGGCATTTTGAATTCGATGAAAACCTTGGATAGCGATGGGTATTTCGCCAATATCTCTTCGATGTATGTTTTTGCAGTGAATTCATTCATATCTTGGATTATTATATACGAAATGGCCTTAAAATCAACAATTATGATCATGATTACTGAATGATCTTCTTATTGAGTGCATTTGATTGACACTGTTTATGGTATGATTATAATAGTGTACGAGGCGATCTAGTGACAAACAAGAGGCCGAAAAATCTCAGCTACGGGGAAACCATCAGGTTCCACGGTCATGATGGTCCTTTTCTTGCCTTGGGATACCGCCTGGGTAAGTTTCTCGTCAAAACAATGAAACCCAAGGGGATAATGGAGCTAAGCATAGGGATCAGAACACAGGCCAGAAAGCCATATACGTGTTTGGTTGACGGCTTACAGTGTTCTACTCTTGCGACTCTTGGAAAGGGCAACATAAGCATCGTGCCGGCTCGCCGCAGAGGCATAATGGTCAATGTCACCAAGGGAAGAGTTTGTAGATGCTTTCGAGCAACAGGTTTGGCTACGGAAATATGCTTGAATGCCAGGGATTTACGCAAGGCAGCTCGCAAAATAATGCGTATGCCGATCACTGACCTATGGGTGCCAAGTGGAGATAGATAGACAATTCGCAATGCGCACAGTTGGACATCGGTTCCCAGACCGTGATAAATAAGCCTAAAGTCCTCCTCACGCGTGCCCTGCCTCAGCAAGGCATGACATTACTCGAGCAGAACTTTGAGCTTGAAGTCAACCCGGCTGATGAAGTGATGCCTCGTGTACGGATAATTGATAGTATCGCTGACAAACAAGGACTAGTGTGTTTGCTTACCGATAATATCGATTCCCGCGTCATCAACCGAGCATCTTCACTCAGGATCATTGCCAATTATGCCGTTGGTTTCAATAATATAGATGTGGCAGCCGCCACCAGTAAGGGCATACCGGTGACCAACACACCTGAGGTGCTCACTGAGACGACCGCTGATCTGGTCATGGCTTTACTCCTGTCGGTTGCGCGGCGCATCGTTGAGGCTGATAATTACTTGAGGTCAGGGCGATTCAAGGGTTGGGCGCCTGGGTTACTGCTCGGTTCTGACGTTCACGGCAAGATACTGGGTGTAATAGGAATGGGTAGGATTGGCCAGGCTGTCGCGAGGCGTGCACAGGGTTTTGATCTAAAGATCATATACCATGACACGAAGCGGCTTCCTGTGCATGTTGAGCGTAAATACGGTGTGGTTTTCGTAGGGTTTGAAGCGCTGCTGACCGATTCTGATTTTGTGTCGATCCACGCACCATTGAATAAAGAGACGTATCATCTTATCTCAACAAACGAACTGGCCAAGATGAAGAATACTGCTTTTTTGATCAATGCTGCACGTGGACCGATCATCGATGAGCATGCATTGGTACGGACGCTCAAGATAGGGGAGATCGCGGGGTGTGCCCTCGATGTCTACGAGAATGAGCCTGCTGTGGCTTCGGCGCTTCTCCGAATGCCTAATGTGGTATTGGTGCCGCATATTGGTTCAGCATCGATTGAAGCGAGAACAAGAATGGCTTTGATGGTCGTTGATAATCTTGTTGCTGTGCTGCAGAACAATGTACGTCCACCAAATGTCGTAAACCCGGAGATCTATAAGTGACGATAAACCCATTCTATTTCAAGACCCGACTCCACCTGGTGAAGCTGCTGACGACAAAAGCGAAGAACCCCTCTGAGTTGCTTCAGGGCATTCGGATCGTGCCGGTCTCATCTATCTACTATCACACTCACCGTTTTTTACGCCAGCATCATTATTTGTCACCCGAACCACCGAATGATTTCGCGTTCTGGCTCACGAATATACTCTATCTGCGTGAGCTGGGCGAACTTTTTGCCGGCGTTGATACGGTCAGTTATAAGAAGATGGAGGACCTACGCAGCGCATTCATCAGAATACTTGAAGGCTATCTCAAAAGGAAGGCGCCGAGTGCCGAATGTGCCGACGCATACAAATTCCATTTCATGAGCTGTATAACATTTGTTCTCCCGACTCCGTATGTAGCAAAGAATCCTGAAGAATTTATGAAAATACTTGATAAAGTCAGCATAGATTCCCTGTACTTTCATATTTTCGAAGCCAGAATGCGGTTGGAGCGTGATGAAAATGATTTTTCAGCTTGGTTCAAAAGCATGGGCAGAATCAAGACGGCCCAGGCCATCTCTAATATCGATCCGTACACGATAACGCTCGAGGGCCTGCGCAGGAAGATAATAAGCATTGTGAGTGCTGATGCTGCGAATTGATGACTACATACCGATCGTGGGTCAGGGTGTGACCGATGAACTTCGCTTCCTTGCCGAACGGCTCAAGGGGCGGAAGATACAGAACATCAATTCCACTGCGGTTGGCGGTGGAGTGGCTGAGATCCTTACCAGAATGATACCACTTCTAAGGCAGATCGGAGTGGATGCATACTGGGATGTCATAAGAGGCAACGACCGGTTTTTCGCTATCACCAAGAAGTTGCACAATGCACTGCATGGAGTCGACATCGAAATCCTTGATGATGAATATGATTACTTTCTGGAAGTGAACCGTCACAATGCAGCAGAGATGCGCCACTGGGGCGATGTTGTCTTCGTGCATGATCCGCAGCCCATTGCTTTGGTCGAAAACAAACAGAACATCGGCAACAAATGGGCGTGGCGATGTCATATTGATTTTACACGGCCGCAGAGTGATGTCATTAACTTCCTCAACAATTACATTGAACGGTACGACAGCGCAGTATTTTCGGCGCCAGCTTTCTCACGCGATCTTTCTATACCTCAACTGCTCATCTGCCCATCGATTGACCCACTGAGCGATAAGAATAAGGATCTGACAACGGATGAGATTGACGATGTACTCCAGACTTATGGAATCGATCAGGACCGGCCAATCGTCACGCAGATATCACGGTTTGACTATCTGAAGGATCCTATTGGCGTAATCAATGTCTACCAACGTGTCAAGAGATATCTCGACTGCCAGCTCGTACTGGCAGGCGGCGGCGCAACCGACGATCCTGAAGGCATGCAGGTGCTGGACGAGGTCAAGGAAGCAGCTGCCTCTGATCCTGATATCCATGTTCTGTTCCTGCCGCCGGCAAGCGATATTACGATCAATGCTCTGCAAAGGGCTTCCACCGTGGTCCTTCAGAAATCCTTGAAAGAGGGATTCGGGTTGACAGTGGCCGAGGCACTCTGGAAGGGTAAGCCAGTAATAGCATCCGCAGTTGGCGGTATCCCGCTGCAGATCGCCCATAAGTATTCGGGCATCCTGACCTATTCACTCGAGGGTACTGCTTATTATCTCAAGCAGTTGCTTCAAGAACCGGAATACGCGGGTAAGCTAGGTGCTAATGGTCAGGAGCATATCAGGAATAACTTTTTGATCACGCGTCACATTCGTGACTACTTGCTGCTTTTCTTATCTATGTATTATGAAGGTGATGTGATTGATTCCTGATGCTACACATCGCATGTAGACGTTCATTTTAGCCAGACACTCCATCATCGCATTTCGTAATTGACACGTTCATCGATATCGATCAGAACATAGTGTTTTGGAAAAGACCCCGGATTGATGATCAATGTCTCAACGATGCGGTCGGCGCCGTGTGCTTCATGGATATGACCGCACACAACGATATCTGGCTGTTTTTTCTCAATATACCCCCGGATCGATCTGCTCCCTACGTGTAGTCCAAAAAACATCTTGTCCATCTTCGTATTGAAGGGCGGTGCATGGCTGACTAGTATGCAGTGACCAGCATTTGATTTTTCAGGGAATCTCTGAAGGGTTTTCTCCATCTCTTCCTCAGTATATTCATTCGGGGTGTGGAATGGCGTTTTATTGCTGCCCCCGATACCCAGGAACTGCACGCCATCTATGATTCTGGCTGTTCCGTGGAGATTCATACCATGTGCGGTAAGGAAATCACCGACCGCGGGTTTGTCGCAGTTGCCTGGCACCGCGACAATCCTGTCATTGAGAGCACCTATCAAGTCGATGATGTAAGCTGTTTCTTTGCTGCCGCCGAAATTCGTGATATCGCCGGCAATCACCACGATATCAGCTTTACGCATTTCACTGATCGCGTCTTCTGGATATTCGGTGCGACCGTGTATGTCAGCAAGTACAAAGAGTTTCATTCTTATAGGCTCGAGAAAAAGCAGTTTCCTTCATGCGATACGATTTTCGCCGGGGGTTTTCTGGCAATTCAGCCTATCAGATCTCCGAGCAGATCGAGATAATCAGCGAGGAGTCTGGTGATGAGGAATTTTTCTTTGGCAATGGCGGCGCCCTTTGCGCCCAGTGTTTTGGCAAGGGATGGATTCTTCAGGACCTCGATGATTCGCTGAGCAAAGCCTTCTTTGTCATCAGGATCGACGAGGAATCCGCTCTCTCCGTTCTCGATCTGAAGCGTTATGCCTCCGACCCTGGAGGCGATGACGGGTTTTTCTTTGAGCAGGGCTTCGGTCACGGTCAGCCCAAAGCCTTCACGGAGTGACTTCTGTACGATCACGTCTGATCTCCTCTGCAGCGCATTTACCAGAATGTTGTTTTCACTCGTTATCATGATCACGTCCCGGTCTTTGACATAGTTGTTTGCTTTACGCTTTGTACGTTCGTAGTATTGCTGAGACTCCGGATCGTCGAGTGCGCTGCTGCCACAGAGGACCAGCCGACAGTCCACCTGTTCTTTGACCATACGAAATATATCGATAAGCCCCTCCTGGTCCTTGAATCTATCAAATCTTGATATCTGGGTGATCAACGGTTTGTCATTGGGTATGTTGAATTTCTTGAGGTACTTCGCGATTACCTTTTCCGGCAGTGCCATGTTCTTGGGCGATAGCGGATCTATGGCTGGATGTATGACCCGTTGTTCAACCGGCATATCCTGCAACCTGTACTCTTCGCTTGAGATTATTATAATATCATATTTGAGAATGAAATTCTTAAGGAATTCCCAGAGGTCCTTGTTTGGATTTGACAGGTCAATGTGAATCCTCCATATCCAGGGTTGTTTCCGTGGATAGAACTGAATTAGTGGTAGTGGCTGCGGGTCGTGTATTATCACGCAGTCGTGCGAAATATGCGAATACGTGGAGAAATCCTCATTGGCCTGCACGTATAGCTTTTTCTTGATGTCGGTTAGATTCACCGAATTTCCCTGCAGGGCATTGTGGAACTTCTTCGTTATGTCAAAGAAATCCGGTGTTCCTCTGAGCATACGCCAGCCGGCCGCTATTCCGACGTCGTTCATCAGCGGTACGATTCCGCTCAGTATCTCGGCTACACCGCCGCCATAATATGTCGAATTCACGTGGACTACGGTTTTTCCGTAAAGTCTACGTGCCTTCTTATAAATCTCGCCGATTGCATCATCACCGACAATATTAAGATAATCGTTCAGACTTCTCTTCATATCACTTCATCCTTTGATATCATAATAGTCCGTGTGTTGTTTGGGATAATCCAGATCAATAACTTTTATTATATATATCGAGCGTGCGGTTTCAAGTCCCTTTGACCTGATTCTGCCCCGGTGTGATGCATTCTTCAACGCACCGAGAACAAGGTCATTTCACCGCACCCTGGGTCAATCCCTGGATTATTCTTCTCTGGAATATGATCGCAATGAGGATGACGGGAATGCACGATATGACCGATGCCGCCATTATATAACCCCATGGCAGTTCGCCGTGCAATCCTTGGAAAAGCGAGATGCCCACGGGTACAGTACGGGCCGTATGATCAGATGTAAGCATCAGCGCGAAAA
>JBFEPB010000029.1:0-9589 GCA_041550295.1 bacterium
ATTCGAACTTCAGGTCATCCGTGATCGCGTATTTGAAGTCTGAGAAGTAGGCAGTACCTTCGGCCATGACTCCGATCTTTCCCTTACTCTCTCCGTGCTGTAGGTCGTTGACGATGAGTGCTGGTATATCCATATCGCCCACGTAGACTCGCGCTTGTTTTTCCAGTATTTCCATCCTGACATGTACCCACTGATCGGCAGGGAAATCCACGCCAGCCGTAAATCCATCTCCGTTGTAGAGTTGCCAACTTGTGATGCCATTGTGGATCGGTGTATACTGGAGGGCATCCGGGTATAGACTTGCCCTGTGCGTGCGTATGTAAAATCTCTCGAAGTTGTCATCGGATCGCATGCCGAAGATGATGCCGGGGTAGGCGCGTACTTTTTGCCCTGTGACAGCTACGTCGACTTCGATCACGCCGTTTTCAAATTCCAAGTCTTTGAGATAGGCAAATCCGACCAGAGATTGCCGACCAAGATGTTCCACAATTTGTGCGTTATCTTTCGCCCATCGGTCGGATTCGAACTTCACTAAATCAGTTTCGGCAATAGCATGGGTGGATAACACCAGAAAAGAAACGAGAAGACATGTTTTGATGTACATCTAATACCTCCCAGTTTTCACCGAAGTAAAAGCAGACCCCGGTGTTCTGGCATCACAACCATAGCGCCTCATTGGATCTTTGTTATTGCGCCGGCTTTATATGCGAATCTGTCTCCATTATTTGTCGCATAGGTGAGCTGGATGGCATAGTCTTTTCCGGCAGCTTCCTGTATGAAATCGCGGTATCTGTATGTTGCATTGCCTGAATGCATCGGCATGAATACCTTGGGTTGGATCATTTGGATGGCGTAGTGGGCGCCGAGTTGTACTGATTCGGGCGTGCCGAGGCTGCAGCCGAGGATAGGTCCGAAGACGAGATCGATATTCTTACCCATGCCAGCAATAGCGTCGATCTCTGCGGTATAATCGTCTGACATATCCATTGAACCATTGGCGTGGTCGCCCAGGTGAAAGACAACCAGACCATCCACCTCGATCAGAAAGCCGACGCCGCCGTCGTTCGATCTGATGGTAGTAACCGTCATGTCATCGATGGGAGTCGTGGTCTGTGGTGCGGTGAACACATAATCGTAGTCGATATCACGCGGCCGGAAACCAAATACGTAGCGGATGTTTCCGATTTCTTCCCGCCAGGCAAAGATAGCTGGGTTATAGTGGTCACCATGATCGTGTGTGGCGAAAACCGTAACATTTTCATCCTTAATATCGGATGGAATTACATGACCGCTTGATAGTGAAGCATCGGTCGGTATTGGACGTTGCGCGTTAGCAGGATAATCGAAAACAAGCATGTGATTTTGTGTTTTTATCGCCCAACCGCTATGACCAAGATGCCAGATCAGGGCTTCGTTCTTCTTGAGTTTTTCGCCAAGTAATTCGTGGCAGCCTTTTATTTCTTTCGATTTTTTCGGCGCATTACTATGCTCGATCAGCAAATCGCGTGTTCCACTGAAGCCGTGATATGTGGCATAGTACAGAGGCGTTTTCCCCTGGTTGTCATTTGCGTCTATTCTTGCTTTGTTCTCGATGAGTAACTCCGCGATATCTCCATACCCGAGGGTGGCCGCGATATGAAGTTCGGTTGTTCCATATTGTGCATCTTTGACATTCACTACTGCGCCATTGTCGATCAGGAATTTTGCGATTCCGAAGTTTCCATTACTGACCGCAATGTGTAGCGGCGTCATACCATTTTCCTCAGTAACGTTGACGAGTGCACCATTTTGGACAAGTATTCTCACCGTGCTTATGCTGTCGCTGCGTACTGCGAAATGCAGTGGCGTTCTGGCTCCAATAGCGCAGGGGCATTCTTCTTTGTTCTCAGGTTCATGGGGATTCACTGCGGCGCCTTTTGAGATCAGGTAATGCGTGATCTCAGCGTTGCACATTGCTGCCATGCAGAGTGGTGTCAGACCGAAGTCGGTCATGGCATTCACATCCGCGCCTTTTGACAGGAGCAGTTCAATGGTTTCCACCGAGCCACTCCACGCAACATTATGAAGCGGTGTTTCGTTCTCGTCGTTCCTGATATTGACCTGAGCACCATTATCGATCAACATTTGTGCGATCTGAAGCATGTTCTCACCGTTCAATGCAAACAACGGGGTAAGGCCGGCATTGTTGAAGAGATTCGGGTTTGCCCCTCTTCTCAGCAGACAACTGGCGAGGTCAGCGCGGCCGCGCCATACCGCGGCAAGCAGCGGCGTGGTGTCGTCATTGGATCGGCCGTTTATGTCCGCGCCGTTATCGAGAATAAGCTCAGCGATCTCTGGCGTGCTGGCATAGAACAACGGAGTCATGCCTCCAGCATTTCGGATACTGACATCAGCGCCTTTTTCGAGCAGATATCTCGCCATATCAGTTTGTCGTCGGCCGACGGCAAAGCCAAGCGGTGTCGTACCATTGTTGTCTTGCTCATTGATATCGGCACCGCTTGCTAATATGAGTTCTACGATCTGCACATTTCCGCTGATCGCTGCGAGATGGATAGGTTGGCTGTTGTCTGCGTCGCCGATGTGTATATCGGCGTTTCTTCTCAGGAGTTCTTTGACGATCTCATAATTGCCATTGATCGCAGCCAGGTTGAGCGGCGTCATGCCGTCGGTGTTACGTCCGTTGATAAGTGCGGGATCTTCGTCAAGCAGCGCCATGACCGCTTCCAGATTGCCATCACTCACTGCATCATGAATTTGCGCGGCCAACGAAAATGAACAACAGATGAACAACGCAGTGCAGATTTCAATCATTTTCATGGAATACTTCATCAAGCCTCCTTTGGTAAATTGGCGCCACCTCCAATTGGCGCATTACCTCAGTATCGTCATCTTTTTGATGGCACTATGGTCCTCGGTTTCGAGCCGGCAGAAGTAGATGCCGCTTGCTACGCGGTGGCCGCGATCGTCAAGACCTGACCACACGATGTCATAAACGCCGGATTCCTGGCGGGCATCTACCAAGGTCTTTACCGACTGGCCAGCGATGTTGTAAACCTTCAATCGCACATTGGCAGCGTGGCCAAGCTGGTAGCTGATCACGGTTTGGTCAGTAAATGGATTGGGCAGGTTCTGGTGCAGTAGAACACCGGAAACCGCGTCAATGCTCAGCGGCGTCTCGGCAACACCGACCTCACCGAAATCACTCATCACCTGTATGGCTACGAGGCGCGCGTCATCTTGATCCATGAAGTACAAGGGAAAACCGAAAAGGACTACCTTGTAATCACCTCCCAGGTAGCGCAAACCACATACCGCGCCTTCATACGGACTCGTGTTGTTGCGCATATCCATGGTGTAGATATCTTCTGCCGACGTTGCTGAAGTCAAGGCCTCGAGATTGCGTAAAACGCCGCCCCAAAATGCATAAGGTACCTTGGCCGAATCCACCTCTAAACGCGGATAACCCAACAGACCGTCAGCTGCCTGGAACGAGTCCGATGGTGCCGTCATTTCAACGTGTGCCGTCTTAAAATAATCGTACATAAAATCGCCGGTACTGAAATCAAACGGATAGACAGCCTGTCCCTCGAGGTTAACAGTTGGCCGCCAGCCAACAAACCAGATGTTACCACCCAGGTCGAGGTAGGTCTGAAAATCACTGATGTGCGCCGACGCAAAATTCTCAAGATAGTCATCAGCATGCCACAGCACCGACGAATAGGGTACAAAATCAGACAAAACCGGTGCTTGCTCGATCAGGCCATAATCATGTTCAGCGTATTGATAATCAGCCAAAATATAGCGGTAGAAAGCATCCTGTAAGGTGTCTGGCGGATTCGTACTATTACGTGTCTCGTCAATAACCAAAATGCCCTGGTCCAGCGTGATCGGCCGACCATAAGCCTCAATGCTCATACTACTGTTGTTACCTGTCTGATCAAACGCCCTTAGCGCATAGTAGTAACGATTGGCGCCCGAAAGCGGATAGTCAGTGTAGGTGGTGTCGGTCAACAATGTTGTATTGAGGCTATCATAAGTGGGGTCGTCATTGAGCCGACGGTACAAACGATAACCGGCCAGATCCAGTTCACTACTGGGAAGCCAATCGATTCGCAGTCCGGATGAAACAGGCGTCGCAATCACACCCGAAGGTGCCAGCGGCGCAATGTGGGGAGTGCCCGTGACTTCGATCGCCACATAGCTGAGGCGGTTGTCAGTATCGAGCGCGCGTACCGTAATATAGTAGGTCGAATCGGCCATCAACCCGGTGAGGGTGTCCATGGTGCTCGAGCTACCGGCAACAAAATGACTATCCGTGTAGACTTCGCTCTGTAGTCCCCAGCAAACACGATAGCCAGTAACGTCTGGCTCAATATTAGCTGACCAGCTGAGTTGGAGGCTGGTGCCGTTGCCTATGTCGGCGATAGCAATATCGCTAACCGGACTAGGATAGAGGCCAAGGATTGCCAGGGTGGCAATGGCTGCCTTGGTCACACCCACGTGCATGGCCGGGGTGATGTTGGCCACGATGTCAGTAGGTCGATGCCAATTTGGATTGCTAAAATACCATCTTTCAGCACCCCAGAACGCCGGAAAACCGCGGGACGAAAAAGACAGGTCATCTGAGCCTCCGGCAAAATACTCTTCAAAGTATGTCAGTTCAGGAGCATATAATTGTCCGGCTTGAGCGAACAGGTTAACCAGCCAAAGACAGTAATTGTATGTGTAGTGTATGTTGCAGTTTAACAACCCTGCATCGGTCCATCCGATCATGTCCAGATTGATGACGCCGCCTATGTCAAGGCCAAGGCTGTCAGCGCGGCGCGCATAATCGTCGCTGCCAAGGAGGCCGACCTCTTCTGCAGCCCAGGTGATGAATTCAACTGAAGGCTCCCATGCCAGTGTGTCCAAGATACGGGCAGCTTCCAATATCGCGGCGATGGCCGAGGCGTTGTCATCGGCGCCGGGCGCAAATGTCCAGGAACTCTGCGTATCGGGCCAGATTACGGCGTCATGATGACCGCTCACGATAAAAATTCGTGTGGGATGGACAGCTCCCTGTATGTCTGCCACGACATTACGTTCGAATCCGGTGTCAGGCCAGGTGCCGAAATTTGAGTGTGTGATGTGGAAACTGTCAAATTCGGCCGTGTATCCGAAGCTATTGAATTTCTGCCTTATCCATTCAGAAGCTGCAAATCCACTGTCGCTGAACAGCAGTCTCGTCTGGAAATCCTGGAGCCGTTGCGTGTACGACCGCAAAGAATCAGGCCTTACCTGGTCGACCAGATCTTGAATGAAAGGCTCGTACGGCAAAGATCTTAGTGGTACTTTCTTTGTAGTAATATTGTCCCAAAAACGTTCGGGCAGGATTCTTTTCTCTAGCCTACGGAATTGCAGACCGATGTCCATGAAATCAGAGATACGTGAGGTCGAGGATTTAACCACGCATGCGTTGTTCTTGCGCATGATGATCTGTCCAGGTAATTCAATGTCGGGTGTGGATACACTTCCGATAAAATAATTCTCGGTCCAGGGTGATGCGTCGATCACCTTTATGGAGAATCCTTCCTCGGTCAATGGCTTGATTTGATCCTGATCTATTTCGGCAATAGCAGATGTGCCGATGAATTCGTATGTGGCATGGCCGAGTGAACGCCATGCCTTGATCTGGTCTTGATCGCGCATCTCGACGGCCACCAGGACCGGCTCAGCGCTTGCAATATTGGCCTGCAATACCAGACCCGATAATAATAACAAAACCATCATGGACCTCATGTGATTCCTCCTTTTCTACGAGAAATACTTGGCTTATTCCTAATTTTCATTGATACACCATTTAACTACGTTACGCATAAAATCCCAGTCTGAACCCATGTCGTCAAAATTGTCGAAAAAAGACACACTGTCACGATCGTCATCCTCTTCCCATTCAGGATGCGGTCCAATAAGGAACACACGGCCCTTTCCATATTCGCACGCGATCATCGCGGCCTGCCCGGTGATCTCATAAGTCCCGATCGTATCAACGACCGATCCGGTGTCCGGAATGAAATACGGACCGTTGTAGAACATTATCCAGAGCGAATCTGGTTCTGCGCTCGTGATTTGATGCGGTTTATTGAGATTGATCTGGCACATGCCGATTTCAGGCAGTTGGTAGATCTGCGGTATGGGTCCGGCTGCCGTGCCCGGGAAAACCCCAAGTTGACCGGCCGAATAAGTTTCATCTTGCCAGGTTTGGTATTCGGCAGCATAAATGCCGCCCGCACATGTGCCAATGTACGCGCGGCCTTGCTCGATCATTTTTCTGATTTTTTTTCTGCCTTCGTAGGTTATGTTGCGTGCATAAGGAATCGGGGAACCACCGGGAAAGTAGAATATATCTAGATGCTGGAGATCCTTGTTGTTGATAAGATCTGCGTCGATGAGCACAACCTTATGCTCCATCCATTCGAACATGTTCTTTGCCGCAGTCACGCATGAGGCAGCCGCACCAGAATCCGCATAGACACCAATGGTCAGGATACCATCATCAGGCGGTTCAACCGATTCAGAGTAGCCAAGTGAGATCAATAAAAGAAGAACGCCAAGAAATCTTGCAGGCAGGGTGTCCATCCTTATCTGACCTTTACGATCTTCTGGATTATTCGTCCGTTTGACTCCACAAAGTATATGCCTCTTGCCATCAAGCTAGGTTCTATGGCTCTTCCGGAGATGTCATAAATCCTGTACTTACCTTGAATGGGCAGATTCAATTGGCCGGAGATTATGGTGGCCGGCAACCGTTCATATTCAACATTCAGTGAATTATTATCTTCGATTCCGACATCAGGCGACATCTTGAGCAACCAGAAATCATTGGAGCCACTGCCGAACGAAGTGGTATAGCCACCAATGATATAACCATGATCCGAGGTCGGACACAGGGCAAGCGCCGATTCTGTACCGACACCGCCATACGTTCTCGTGCCGAGTGTGTCGCCGAGTGAATCGGTGCGTACAAACCAGATGTCGGTGTTCCTTCGACCGGCTATTGCATAACCATCATCAAATGTAGGATACACATCGAAACCGAAATCTTCGCCGCTACTGCCGTAAACCCGATCCCAGAGTAAGGTGCCAACAGGATCAGTTTTCAGTAGCCACAAGTCGCCGGCGGTCCACGGTCCGGTACCATTGATGTAGCCGGTAATGATGTAGCCGCTGTCAGCTGTAGTGTTCACGCCATAACCGACGTCCTCAAGCGCAAAGCCATAAGTTTTTGTCCAAACTGTATCACCGTTCGCATCTATTTTGACGAGCCAGACGTCTTTATTGCCTGATGGACTAGTAACGCCGGCGATTATGTAACAGCTATCCAGGGTCGGCTGAATGGATATTCCATAATCCTCGCCCCCGCCGCCGTATGTCTTGGTCCATAGCGTATCGAGCACGCCATTTGTTCTTAAGATCCAGAGATCGCCTTTAACCCAGCCGGATGGGCCGTTCTTATAACCGACAAACATGTAACCGTTATCAGGTGTTTCACAGAAAGCATATGCCACATCCATCAAACTGGTTGAATATATGCCGGTGTGTTGTGCAACACCGGCGGCGTCGGTCTTGATGAGATAAACATTCTTTCCAGTGCCGCCGAAACTCTCGGTGTAGCCTGCTAATACGTAGCCGTCAGAAACCTCGCGCACAAAATGGGTACCATCCATTCCGGTTCCTCCGAACGTAGCGGTCCACAGGGTGTCACCGGTACTGTTCGTTTTCACGAGATAGGCATCCTGCTGCCCCGCACCGAACGAATAGGTGTATCCGGTTGCTGCATAACCGCCATCCGAAGTTTCACAAACCGAATATGCCACATCGATGTTTGCTCCGCCATAGGTGCGTGCCCACATGGTGTCGGGCACCTGTGCGTGCAGAACCACAAAAGATGAAAGCAGGCAGCATAAAAATAGTATTGAGATATTGCTGCCATAGATCATTTTAACAACAGCGTTTCTGAGTGAAGTATTCGTCAAGTTTCCTCCTATCTAACAACAATTATTTTATCCGTTATCATACCGTTACTTTCCGTGAAATATATCCCGGGAGGGATAGGGTTCGACTCCACCTCTCGCCCGGTGATGTCGAGTAATCTCCAGTCTCCTTCTAATCGCAGGATCGCCGAACTACGCATGAGGGTTGCACCTGAGCTGAGTGAAGTCGGCATTGGATCGCTGCTACCGGTGATGCCGGTGCCGAGATTTTCATACCATTTCACTTCGTTGGTTCCCGCCCAACTGCTTGCGGCGACCGCGTCCTGATCACCATCATCATCGATGTCACAGACATACAAGGGCCATGCGCGGTCGAGGTTTGGATCGATGTCGAATTTCGTCCAGACGATCGGGTTGCCGCCTTCATTGCGCCACCAGGATACTTCACCAGAAACCTGCGCACTACCAACCACATCAAGATCGCCATCGTTGTCCATGTCAGCGGCCTGGGCAATACAGGCACCGGCCAGACCGATCCCGACCGTATGCTTGCTCCAGGTAAGCGGGTTGCCGCCGTTATTGCAATACCAGGCGATTTCACCATTGAGGTATGCAACGGCCAGTATGTCCAGGTCCTGATCCTCGTCGAGATCGACTATCTGTACCCGGTGCGCGCCGGTGAAATAACTGTCGATGTTGAATTCTGTCCATTGAATAGGACTCCCGCCGTCGTTCCGCCACCAGGCGATATCATTGCCGTAAAGACAGGCGCCGACAACATCGTTGTCGCCATCGTCATCAAGATCTGACACGCGGACTGATTTTGCGCCGTAGAAACCAGCGCCTATGGTCTGTTCTGTCCACTGTACAGGATTGCCGCCGTCATTTCGCCACCAGCTTATCAGATTTAGATCCGTAGATGCACCTAAAACATCCATGTCTCCATCTTCGTCGAGATCATGAGCATATACTTCGTGGGCGAAATCATATCCGCTCCTGATCGTGTACTTTGTCCATTGAACAGGGTTGCCACCGTCGTTCGACCACCAGGCTATTTCATCGCCTGCACCGGCGGCGCCAATTACGTCCTGATCACTATCATTATCAAGGTCGGCGGCGTATACTGAGAATGCTTGCATGAAGTTGTACTGAATGACGAATTTTGTCCAGGTGATGGGATTACCGCCTTCATTGCGCCACCAGACTATCTGATTGTCTTCCAGCACGGCGCCCAGTACGTCGGTGTCACCGTCGTTATCCAGATCGCAGGCGTGAACACTCGATGTTC
This sequence comes from bacterium, assembly GCA_041550295.1. Taxonomy (GTDB): domain Bacteria; phylum Hydrothermota; class Tepidihabitantia; order SM23-42; family SM23-42; genus SM23-42. The sequence continues at coordinate 9,262 of JBFEPB010000029.1, forward strand.
CGTGCGTGAGACCGTGTATGATATGAGTGTTCCAGGAGACCTGGGCGAACGAGAATGAAACAAGAATTATGAAGGAGAAGGCTGTGATTAAGGTTACTGGATTTTTATTATCTTTTGACATATAGTTTCTCCATTCTGGATAAAATAAATGCCGGGGCTCATTTCCTGGGGTGTGACTTTTCTGCCACTTATATCGAGAATCTTGAAGTCTGTTCCTTGTGGCAACTGTAGGGGTCCGCGTATTATGGTAGCACCCAGTCCGCTCAGACCGATGGATGCTCCGCCGTTTTCATCTATTCCGATCAAGCCGTTTTCATACCAGTAGACA
>JBFEPB010000030.1:0-9462 GCA_041550295.1 bacterium
CGAGAATAGTCCGGCATTGCCTGCGACTCCACCAAATCCATAATGAGCATTGCCATCGTGCACTTCGCCCCGGATCACATTTACCCGCCATGCTATAAATGATACATCACCGTAATGGCTTGCCATTTCCCGTTCGTGATAGTTCCCGACCTCGGTCGGTGCTACCGTTTTCTTGTCAATGACCGGTCCAAATCCAAGTGTATGTAACCCCATTTTTCTCGTAACGCTTTCTTGAAGAAAAGTATCCAGAGTCGTACCGGACACATGCTCAATTATCTTGCCTAATATAATATATCCGAGGCAAGAATAGACCGGTTCTGTTCCAGTCGTTGTGAGTTTAGCAATATGCTCGAGCCTTTCTTTCGGGGGCAGCAGATAAGTTGGATACCAGGCAGGCAGCCCTGAGGTATGCGTCAGGAGGTGCCTGACTGTTTTCTTGGCGTGAGGGGTACCCTTGGACCACTGCAGAATGTTTTGGAGTGCATCATCGATATTGAGTAATTTCTGCTCCTGCAGGATCATAATCGATAAGGCCGTAGCAAGCGGTTTAGTGAGTGAAGCAAGGTCAAATACCGTGTCTTTTGTCATGGGCTCTTCCTGGGGCGTGATCTGAGCGTGACCATGCGCACTGAGAAAGAATGAGGTGCTGAGATTTCCTACCCAACAGACAAAACCCGGGATAATCTGCTTGTCGACCAATCCCATGAGATAGTTTTCGAGTTCCCTGAAAGGCATGTGATCAGATCCGAATGGAGTTTAGGAGGGCATGTAGCTTTGCGAATTCAGGTTCTCTTGATGATTGTTGTAGCAAGTGCAAACCGCGCGGGATATATTGCCGGAAGTGCGGTTTATCCTTGTTCAATGATAGATTGGCAAATGCACCAAGCGCTTGCATGTTCCGCTGCAATGCAGTTAATCGATAGATATTCCGCAGGTCGGTCTGCTCGATCGCGATACCCCTGACCTGCAATTGGCAGTGGTAGTATTCGAATAGTTCGTTCTCGATCTGCTCTTCGATCTTCATATAAGCATCTCTGAGCAGTGCTGCCAGGTCATAGGTGAGGGGTCCTATCCTTGCCGATTGAAAATCGATGATCCGTATTTTGCCGTCTTTGTAAAATATATTCTGCGACTGGAAATCACGGTGCATCAAGTAATCGTTCAACGGTCGAGCTGATTCGAGTAGCCGGGAAGCGAGGCGCCGGAGATCTTCCTCGATATCACGGAGCCTTGTTTTGGGCAGGCCGCAGTATTGCGTGAGAAAGCAGTCACAGAAATATCTCTGTTCCCAGCGTATGTGTTCTGCATCGTAGTAGCATTGCACCGGCGCTCCGGCCCGCGCGTCAACTTGTAGCTGGACGAGCACGTCCACGGCTTGTCGGTAAACCACTTGGAATTCATGATCTGGCAGATGCATTTCGTATAGACTTGCCGTGCCGAGGTCTTCCTGGACCATGATGTTGGAGGTCAGGTCGTACCAGTATATTTCCGGCACCGGTATGTCGTGCTTTGAAAGATGCTGGTGCAGTTGCAGATGCGCTTCCATGTCCGGGTCGTGTACAATGATGTAGTGTTTGCCGTTCTTCAAGCAGCGGAAAAAGTGACGTTCAGAGCCGCCCCTTTCTATCCTCTCGGTCAGCTCATAGCCGCGTATGATCTCGCCAACTTTCATGCGACGGCAATGCGCAGCAAATCGGAGATCACGCAATTACGGTGATCGCCTTCCGTGATCGTACTACCAGGCAGGACGACCGTGTTCTCCAATCGGACGTTTTCTGATATTGTGCAGTTGTCACCAACGCTCACGAATCCTCTCAGAGATTTCGTTCTTACGTTACTCGAAGGAGCAATGTATATTGGCGAAGGATACTTCATGTTGTCAATCTTGACCAAACCATGCAGTATGTCACGGTGTACCTGCCAGTAGTCATAATAAGAATTGACGTTGTACCACTGCATAACCGCCGGCATGCCGATGATCGACTCGCCTTGCTTGAGTATATTCTGGAACACATCCAGTATGGAGAAAACAGAGCGTTCGGGGAGAAAGGAGAAGATCTTCGTGGAGAACACACCAATGCCTGCGTAGGTGTACGGGGAATCGTCGTGCGGGAAGATCCGATCGATCCTGTTGTCTTTATCGATCCTGAATTTTGTTCCGTGACGTCGGATCATCAGCACCGTTGCGATAGGTTTGCGCTGCGTGTGGACATCGATGATTTTCCTGTATTCAATATCCGCAATAACATCGGCGGACTGGAATATGAAGTCATCTTCCAGAAAATCGACAAAATTGAGAAGTGCTCCACCCGTGCCTTTCAATACGTCTTCGACTACAGGATGCACGCGCGAACCATATTTTTTCAGGTGATGCCCGATGATGTTGTGCTTGTGGAAAAGGTTGATCCCGATGCTCGATACACCGGCGCCGAGCAGCCGTGTCAGATTAATGTCGATCATGCTCCGGTCCACGATTGGCAACAGCGGCTTCGGTATAACATCAGTAACCGGCTTCAATCTTATGCCCTGACCAGCGGCAAGTAGTAATGCCTTCATGATCTAAGTGTAGAACAGGAATTTCTTTCTTGTATTTTGAAACTTCTTTATGTGCGGTATCCACTTTGCCTTCATCGCGCTGATACTATTTCCTTTCTCAATTCCTTTTCTGACCCAAGAATTACCGATGAGGATATCAAAGGGCATTTTTTTCTTCTCGTATTCGTAAGGTGGTTTGCGCCAGCGAAAGTGCCGTGGGAAGAGCCGCAGCAATGCTGCTATGACCTCAAGCCCAGTTTCAACCGGTTTGAATTTCTTCATGTCTGTTACATAAATCTGTAGACCGGCACAGACCCTGCCCTCATATTTATGGAAGGTCGGAACAAAATGGACCGGTCTGAACGCGACCCCGGCCGGGGTTTTTTTGCTCAGTTCACGCTTCAGCAAGTTCGCATCGATCCATGGCGCGCCAAAGGTTTCAAAGGGACGTGTTGTACCGCGGCCTTCTGATACGTTTGTACCCTCCAAAAGGCACATGCCGGCATAGACCTGCGCCGTTGAGAAATGGGGCATGTTAGGGGAGGGCACGTTCCAGAAAACGGAAGTCTGGCAATGCGGTTCTTTGCGCCGCCAGCCGCGCAGCTTTATGGTTTTGATATCAGCACCCAACTGATGTGTGTGGTTGAGCATGGTGCACATTTCACCAATGGTCATGCCGTGGCGCACGGGCACAGAATAGAGGCCAACAAACGATTCAAAACCGGCATCGACAAGAGGTCCTTGTACATCCTGACCGTTTAGCGGATTGGGCCGGTCAAGGACATAGACCACCTTTTTGGCTCTTGCAGCCTGTTCGATCATAAGCATTGCCGACCATATGAAAGTGTAATAGCGCACGCCTATGTCTTGCAGGTCGATGACTAACGCGTCGATATTCCTCAATGCTTCGAGTGCGGGTTTTCGCGTTTTTCCGTAAATACTGTATACGCGCATACCCCGGTATTTTGAATCATGTACGGCAACTTGATCCTGTAGTGCTCCAAAAAGCCCGTGTTCAGGGGCGAACAGCGTGACAAGTTCGATTCTCTTTGACCCTGCGAATAATGATATGGTGGGGACAAGCTTTGAATTGCAGCAAGAAGTCATGGAAAGTAAGCCGATTCTCATTCTTCTGAGCGGCCCGAAATCTTCAGAAATCAGACGGTCAATACCTAATAACACAATGAAATATAGCGCAAAAATTGAGGGTGTCAACATGTGTCTGCTGAGACCTGTGCTGACGCAATTAACCGCCCTTAAGTTTTGTTGGTCTTTTATCGTCATGAGAACACACAAATTGCGCTAATGCTACATATTCCTCGAATTTATGGAGTTTTTCTCCTCTTTATCCGCCTCTTCTCTTGACAAATTAGTATTTATTTGTATTATTTATAGAACATGAAGCTCGGCGAAGTGTTGGTAAATCAAGGCTTGATAAGCGAGGATATGCTTGCTCAGGCAGTAGAAGAGCAGAAGACTGATGGAGAAAGGCTTGGCGCTGCACTCATACGTTTGGGCTTCATTTCCGAGGAAGAATTACTACAGGCACTTTCAAAGCATTTTGGCGTCAGGGCAGTCGATCTCAAGGCAAAACAGCCGAACGAATCAGTTCTCAAATTACTGCCTGGAGATATCGCGGCAAAGTATATGGTGGTTCCCGTGTCGCGGTTTGGCCGCAAACTCACCCTGGCCATGCTTGATCCGCATGATATGGCTGCCATCGAAGATATAAAATTCGCCACCGGTTTTGAGATTGAACCGGTTGTTGCAAATATCGAAGATATCGTGAAGATAATTCAGAATCATTATCAAGTTCAGCGCATTTTTTCCGATGTCATGTTTGAAATGGATATGACAGATGCTGTCGGTGATCTTGAAGGGCAAGAACAGGTTGAGGTCAAGGAGAGAAAAGAGGAGGATCTGTCGACTGTCGTTGACGATAGTGACAGCGGGCCAGCTCTGAAACTGTCCAGCAAGATCATCACTGACGCGGTCGTGCTCAACGTTTCTGACGTTCATATCGAGCCCTACGAGAATGATATGCGCGTGCGGTACCGTATCGACGGCGTTCTGCACGAAGTGATGAAACCTCCCAAGAAATTGAACAGAGCACTGGCAACTGTTATCAAGGTTATGGCCAAGTTAAAGGTCGAAGAAAAGAGGTTGCCTCAGGATGGAAGAATAAAAGCCAGGGTCCAAAACAAAATTGTCGACATTCGTGTGTCGACGGTTCCTACACTGTTCGGCGAGAAGGTCGCGCTTCGTATCCTTGATCGGTCAGCGATACAGCTTAATCTTGACCTGCTTGGATTTGATGCAGAGACCCTGAAGTGTTTCCGCAGGGCGATAAAAACGCCGTATGGTATTGTGCTGGTGACCGGACCGACCGGCTCCGGAAAAACGACCACGCTATACTCGGCGTTGACAGAATTGAACGACCCGGGTCTGAACATAATCACTGCCGAAGATCCCATTGAATATTCACTGGGCGGCATAAATCAACTTCAGGTAAACGAGCGGATCGGACTGACCTTCGCTTCGGCTTTGCGCGCGTATCTACGGCAGGACCCCAACATAATAATGGTCGGTGAGATTCGTGACCTGGAGACCGCGGAGATCGCGATTCGTGCATCTTTGACGGGTCACTTAGTTTTGTCGACGGTGCACACAAATTCGGCGGCAGCAACTGTGACCAGATTGATAAATATGGATGTCGAGCCTTTCCTTATCGCTTCTACGCTGTTGGCGGTTGAGTCACAAAGACTGTTGAGGAAGGTCTGTCCGAAGTGCCGGAAAGAAATGAAATATCCTGATGAGGTCTTGACCGATGCGGGGCTCAATCCAAAGAAGATTGATTTTAAATTCTACCGGGGAGATGGCTGCAAGCACTGCCGGGGCACTGGCTACAAGGGAAGGATCGGTGTGTTCGAGACTTTATTGGTGACCGCTTCGATTCGAGACGCTATCTTGCAGCGGGCATCGAACACGGAGATCGAAAAGATAGCGGTTGCTGCCGGTATGCTGACCCTGCGCGAATCTGCACTCAACAAATTACATGAGGGGGTGACCTCTCTCGAAGAGGTGATCCGCGAAACAAAGGTGGAATAGTGGAAGAGAAATTAGGGACATATCTCGTAAACAGCGGTTTGCTGAGCCAGGAGCAGTTGCGCGACGCCGTCCGTGAAAAACAGGAAACCGGGCAGCGTCTGATAAGTATTCTCAACAGTCGTAATTACGTCTCTGAGGGTAAATTGCTTGCTCAGTTGAGTAACCTCTACAGGATGGAGGTCGTTGATCTGGATTACGTTATTCCTGATCAGAAAGTGCTGGAGCGCATTCCCGCAGAAAAGGCTTACCATTATGAAGTTTTGCCCATTGAGGTTAAAGGTCGGTATTTGACCGTTGCCATGGTCGATCCCACCGACATAAGTGCGATCGAGGATCTTCGTTTCATCACCGGTAAGGAGATCAGTCCGGTACTCGCGTCTGAATCGAGTATCCGCGATGCGCTCGACCGTTATTACAAAATGGAAAAAGGATTGGCCGAAGTAAAGTTGGAGGCAGTGCCTGAGACCAAAGAACTCGACGTGGAGGATCTCGAGTTACTTGAGACTGCGTACGAGGAAGATATCGAGGAGAAAAAGCTACGTGCGGACGCCGAAGGCGGACCGGTAATCCGTATTGTCAATTTCTATATCGCGGACGCTGTGACCAAGGGCGCTTCTGATATCCATGTCGAACCATATGAGAAGCACGTACGGGTCAGGTTCCGCGTTGATGGTGTATTACGTGAACAGCAGGTACCTCCATTCAATTTGAAGGCGGGTATGATCACACGGCTGAAATTAATGGCTAAGATGGATATTGCTGAGAGACGTCTTTGTCAGGACGGTCGGATCAACATACTGGTCGGCAATAAAATGATCGATTTGCGTGTTTCTGCGATACCTACCCTGTATGGTGAGAAGATCGTGATGAGGATCCTTGACCGGAGTTCCTTGATGTTGGATCTGACAAAACTCGGATTTGGCGAAGATTCTCTGAAAAAATACTTGAGGGGTATTGAGAGCCCGTATGGAATCATTCTGGTCACAGGGCCTACCGGAAGCGGCAAGACTACTACACTTTATTCAACCCTTGCACGGTTAAACAATCCTGACCGTCAGATAATGACGATCGAAGATCCGGTGGAATACAATCTGCACGGCATCAATCAGATACAGGTGCACGAGGAGATAGGGTTAACCTTTTCTAATGCCTTGCGTGCCTTTTTGCGCCAGGCGCCGAACATAATATTGGTGGGTGAAATTCGTGATTCCGAAACTGCAGAGATCGCTATTCGTGCCGCACTAACCGGTCACCTCGTCTTTTCTACGATACACACCAACGATGCGCCTACAACGATCAACCGCTTGATCGATATTGGCGTACCACCTTATCTCGTATCAAGTGCGCTCATTCTGATTCAGGCGCAGCGTCTCGTGCGGCGTATTTGCTCGTCGTGCCGCGAGAAAGTCAAGGCTGAGCCAAAGCTTCTTGAAGATGCCGGAATACCCAAGGGCGCCATTCCGGATAACATGGTCTATCGAGGTAAGGGTTGTCCGGATTGCAACCAATCAGGGTATAAGGGACGAATAGGCCTTTATGAAGTCATGCCGATATCTCCGGAAATACGCTCAATGATATTGAAGGGTGCAAGTTCCGATGAAATTGCGAAGTACGCAAATAAAGAAGGTATGGTGACGTTGCGTGATGATGGGATAGATAAGGTCAAGCAGGGTGTCACCACTATTGAAGAATTAATGAGAGAGACAGTGTCTTTCTGAAAAAATATGGGGAGAACCATTTAAGGAGGTAAAATGCCGGTTTCAATGAGACAACTTTTGGAGGAGATGGTACAGAGAAATTCTACCGACCTTCATCTGACAACGGGTGCACCACCGATGTTCCGCATCGACGGCGAATTGGTCCCGACGAATTACGAGATCATGACGCCAGAGGTGATTCAGAATCTTATCTACAGTGTACTGAATGACCAACAGAAGAAGAAATTCGAGATGGAATGGGAATTGGATTTCTCTTTCGGTATCGCGGGTCTATCGCGGTTCAGAGGTAATTGTTTTCAGCAGCGAGGCAGCGCGTCCGCTGCGATTCGTACGATTCCATTCGAGATCAGGGGTTTCAAAGAACTCGGCATACCTATGGTGGTCGAGCAGCTTGCCAAGAGACCGAAAGGATTGATCCTGGTGACCGGTCCTACTGGCTGCGGCAAGTCAACTACTCTTGCCGCTGTTATTGACCGCGTGAACAGTGAAAGGCGCTGTCATATCGTAACTGTTGAGGATCCGATTGAATACCTGTTCCGGCACAAAAAGGCGATTGTGAATCAGCGACAGATTGGTAGCGACACGAAGTCCTTTGCCAATGCACTCAAGTACGTATTGCGTGAAGACCCTGATGTGGTGATGGTGGGTGAGATGCGGGATCCAGAAACGATCGGCACGACCCTGACCATCGCTGAGACAGGTCATCTGACCCTGGCAACGCTTCATACCAACTCGGCGGCTGAGTCTATTCATCGTATTATCGACGTATTTCCGCCTCACCAGCAGGGTCAGGTTCGTTCACAGCTTGCCTTTGTTGTTGAATCCGTGTTGACCCAGCAGTTACTGCCCAAGATCGGCGGAGGCAGAGTGCTTGCCGCCGAGATCATGGTTGGTACACCGGCGATAAGAGCGCTCATAAGGGATGAAAAGGAGCATCAGATATATTCATCGATCCAGGCCGGTCAGAAGTACGGAATGCAGACAATGAATCAGGCCCTCTATAATCTGTACGCAAAACGATTGATCACGCTTGAGACGGCATTTGACTACTCGCCTAATATTGAAGAGTTCGAGCACATGGTTGAACAGAAATCAGCAGTATTGAAATAATACATTAATGAATATGTTTTCTTTATTTTTTATCGAGACATTTTAGGCTAAGATGATGTTTTGCATTAATATAATGGTGATTTTTTTCCGTTACATCGGATCACGAGTGATATAAGGAGGTCAGATGCCACTATTTGTCTGGAAAGGGAGAACAGCCACAGGTGCTGCGGCGAGCGGTGAGATAGCGGCAAGTTCGCAGGCGGATGTCGTTGCTGCGCTGCGTCAGAAGAAGATAATTCCGACTTCGATCAAAGTAAAGGAAGAGAAGAAGGGCTTGGGCCTTTTAGGCATCCGCGTTTCAAGACGCGCCCTTGCGGTCTTCACGAGGCAGTTCGCGACAATGCTTAATGCCGGTCTACCGTTGTTGAGTTGCCTGGAGATTCTTGCCAAGCAGACCGAGAGTCAGGCTTTGCGCCGTGTCTTAGGAGAAGTGAGAACCGATGTTGAAGGTGGTTTGTCTCTGGCCGATGCTCTGCGCCGTCAACCAAAGGTCTTTGACAACCTCTATGTCAATATGGTTGAATCAGGCGAGACCGGTGGTGCGCTCGACGTCATCCTGGTACGTTTGGCAAACTATCTTGAGAAGTCAGCCGCATTGGTGCGGAAGATACGGGGTGCAATGATCTATCCGGTCATCATTCTTCTGGTTGCGATTCTGGCCATTGCCATACTGTTGATCTTCGTCATTCCGATCTTTGCTCAGATGTTTGAAGGCGTGGGCGCGGAATTGCCGCCGATGACAAGAATGGTGGTCGGCATGTCCAATTTCCTGAAGGTTTGGGCGCTTCCGCTGCTGATAATATTCATTGCGCTTTTCACCATAATACGTCGCTGGCACAAAACTGAATCCGGGGCAAAAGCGATCGACCCGATTTTGTTGAAACTACCCGTCTTTGGAAATCTTCTGAGGAAACAAGCGATTGCCCGTTTGTCGAGAACGCTCTCTACGCTGCTTTCCAGCGGCGTTCCTATTATTGATGCGCTTGAGATC
>JBFEPB010000031.1:0-9351 GCA_041550295.1 bacterium
AATGGATTGGTCGGCGATTTTCTATGACCTTCTTGATTTCCGACGTTCTTTTGCTACAATAAAAAATGATTACGCTTGGCATTGAGACATCCTGTGACGAAACGTCGGTCGCCATCCTGAAAGATGATGTGGTACTGGCAAATATCGTTTCCTCTCAAATCGCTCACACAAAATTCGGTGGGGTCGTTCCTGAGATCGCAGCCAGGAATCACATCAAGGTAATTGTGCCGTTGACTACGACCGCACTCGAGGTCGCTGGTTGTCGACTGACCGACGTCGATTTGATCAGCGTAACGCGTGGCCCCGGTTTGATCGGCGCGCTGCTGGTAGGTCTTTCCTTTGCCAAGTCGCTGGCAATATCCCTACGCAAACCATTCATTGGTATCAATCACCTTGAAGGACATATCTATGCCCTGCGTTTTGCTGATGAAGGTCCTGAATACCCATATCTCGTGCTGCTCGTTTCCGGCGGCCATACCGAGATTATTCTTGTGCAGGAGCCGTTTTGCTATCAGACAATTGGAAGGACAGTTGACGATGCGTGTGGTGAGGCATTTGACAAGGTCGCGAAGCTAATGGGCTTGCCTTATCCTGGTGGACCCTATATTGAGCAGCGAGCGACAAAAGGAACGATTGGTGCAGTCGATTTACCTGTACCCAATCCAGATGGGTTGAATTTCAGCTACGCCGGTTTGAAAACTGCAGTTCTTTACTACACTAGAGACAATCCAGGGTATGACATGAGTGATATTGCGGCAAATTTTCAGGAAGCGGCCCTGGAGCACCTTGTACGAGTCGTGTATAGGGCATTACAGGAGACAGGGGTCTCGCATCTGGGATTGGTTGGTGGTGTGACCATCAATGCGAGATTACGTCAGAAATTTCAACTGCTCGCAAAGAAAGCGGGTGTTTCGTTGCACATGGCTCCGGCGCCGTATTGTACTGATAACGGTGCGATGATCGCACGCGCCGGTGCGGAGCGCTTCAAACGTTTCGGCCCTTCAGATCTTTCGATAGATGTCGTAGCACGGGAACGGCTGGATGAATTACCACGACCCGACTGAGAAACGGAGAACGACAAGAAACTTAGAGACTAAGAAGATGAGACGTTGAGACGAGCAACGTTAATAACGAACCAACGATCTGAACGTTTTTCGTATCAAACATCCAGTATCCAGAATCGTGTTCAGATGTATTCTATCGTGCTCGGTGGCTTTGGCGAAAGGTCATATAAGACCTTGGTCACTTCTGGTATCTGGCTGGTTATTTTTTTCTGTATCTTCAGCAGTAATGAGTACGGTACGCGGGTCGGCGAAGCGGTTAGAGCGTTCTTCGACTGGACACTGCGTATAACGATGATGTTGCCGAATGCCCTCTTGCCTTTTCTTATCCCGGTCGCCCGATCGTTCAGGAGAACGGCGAATGTCTGAAAGGCATTGATATTCTTCATTTCACGCTCGACGATAGCTGTTGCTTTACGCAATAACCTTACTTTTGCCGGAGTGACTTCACCTACAACTCTCGTTGCCAGTCCCGGGCCGGGAAACGGCATTCGTTGGTGGATATAGGAAGGCAGTTTGAGTGCCATCCCGACTTTGCGTACATCAGGTTTGTACAGTGTAACCAGGGGTTCGATAACATTGAGTCCATACCGCCTTGGATTTATCCCGATTTGCGCTAAGACATTGTGCTGTGATTTTATTCTACCCTTTGTCTCTGCTACGTCAGCTGCGATTGTCCCCTGTATGAGGTATCTGGCATTATGCTTGCGCACTGTTCTACCTAGGGTCTTATAGAATGTGTCACGGAATGCCTTGCGCATATCTTCCGGGTCTGTTTTACCCTTTAATGCCCGGAAAAAATCATCGGCGGCACGAACAAGAACAGTCCTAACGTCGCGGTTCCGCAGCAGCGAGGTTACTTTCTTGGGTTCATTTTCGCGCATAAGTCCATCGTCAATGAAGACTGCAATGAGATTCTTGCCCAGAGCCCGGTTTGCAAGGAATGCGCAGACCATTGAATCGACCCCGCCGCTCGTCGCGCACATTGCCGTGGCGTTTCCGACCAGTGAACTAATCTCATTTGTTTTTTCTCGGACAAATCTAGCCGCATTGAATGCCATCAAACCTCCTTGTATTCTCATGTTACATATCTGAAAGGCAATGTCAACGATGACAAGCCATCTACGCGTGATGCAGGGTGGCTCGAGTTAAAATGGTGGTTCAGAAAGAGCCGGCGCTACTTGAATGGCAGGGTTTTACTTGACCCCATTCTTCGTCTTTATGTTGACTTCAGGCAATTTTTCGCTACAATAGGCAAAATGAAGAGGATTGCTATATGCAATCAGAAGGGCGGTGTGGGAAAGACCGCGACCGCGGTGAACATAACAGCTGGTCTTTCATTGGCCGAGAAGAATGTTTTGCTTATTGATATCGATCCGCAGGCGAATTCAACAAGCGGTTTGGGCATAGACTATAAGACCCTGGAAAGATCGATATATGATTGTCTTTATGAGCCAAGTTTGGTCAGGAGTACGGTAATGAAGACAAAATGGCCCAGGATATCGATTCTACCCTCGACCACGGATCTTGCCGGTGCCGAGATCGAACTCGTTGACCAGGAGAGCCGGGAGGAGAAGTTGAAAAACGTTCTGTCGCTTATCGGGTTCGAATACGATTTCGGGATCATCGACTGCCCACCTTCGCTCGGACTCTTGACGATTAATGCCTTGGTTGCGTGCGATAGTGTGATCATTCCTATTCAATGTGAGTATTATGCTCTTGAGGGTTTGGAGAAATTATTGAAGACGCTGAAGGCCATAAAGAACGAACTGAATAAGAATTTGCTCATCGAAGGTATTCTTTTGACCATGTATGATGCGCGGTTGAATCTTGCCAAGGACGTGGTCGAGGATATTCAGAAGCACTTTCCAGATGTCGTGTTCAAAACGGTTATCCCCCGTTCGGTACGGGTTGCTGAATCACCGTCACATGGGAAGTCGGCTATTCATTACAGCATCGTTTCATCAGGTGCTCAGGCGTATCTGAGCCTGACGCGGGAGATCCTGAACCATGCGTAAACGTGCATTAGGCAGGGGCCTTGAGTCGTTAATCCCCACCAAGGAAAAGGAGGTTTTTCAGGAGGGCTACCGGATGATCCCGATCAGCTCGATCAAGAGAAACCCATATCAACCGAGGGCTCCGATCGACGAATCCGAGATCACGGACCTGGTTGCATCGATCAGAGAAAAGGGTTTGATCGAACCGATTATTGTGAAACGCAGCGGTGATGGTTTTGTGCTGGCCGCCGGTGAAAGAAGGTTGAAGGCCGCCCACGTTGCCGGGTTCAGGGAAATACCGGCCGTGATCAGGGATTTAACGGATCAGGAATTACTGGAGATCGCCTTGATAGAGAATCTTCAGCGCAGGAATTTGAATCCGGTCGAGGAGGCCCAGGGTTACGAGCAGTTGAATAGTAAGTTCAAACTGACGCACGAACAAATCGCGGCGCTCGTTGGTAAGGATCGGTCAACCGTGACCAATACGGTCAGGCTTTTGTCCCTGCCGCGGCGGGTGGTGGCATACCTGCGCCAGGGGAAGATCGACGCCGGACACGCACGTGCTCTGCTGGCGCTGGATGATGAGACGCAGATAGTCCATGTTGCCGAACGTATTATCGCCGAAGAGCTGTCAGTCCGTCAGACCGAGGCGTACGTCAGAAAGCTGGGAAAGAAGCCGCGCATAACTTTGGCCAAGAGCAGGGATCCGAATATCCTGATGCTTGAGGAAGAGCTCTCAAAACTGCTGCGGACAAAAGTGAGCATTGAGTGGAAGAAAAATCGGGGTTCGATCATCATACATCTACTAAGTGTCAATGATTTCAACCGTATCTACGAGCATCTGAAAAAACCCGGCAAGTAAAGACTCACCATCATCTTCAGCTGAGGATCACAGCGCCCCAGTCTCTGTAGCTATTGACTTGACAACATTTCTTAGCTATAATTTTTACAAATGCATGTGCCAGAAGTAATCGTAATTTCGAAGAATAAATACGAAAAATTGGGCGGGTTGCTTGAAGAGTTCTGCAGCCAAGCCAACACAATCTGGGCACTTTTCAGCACCCTTGCTGGTCAGCTCGTAGTTCAGCGGGGTTTTGTTGATTCATTCGATGTTCTGACAATAAACGCAGTGGCATGCAGTATTTTCAATTCGACAATGGAGCTCGCCAATATCGTTGGCGATAAGAAGTTTTCCAGTTTCTTGCAGGAGGGCACCAGCGTAAGCATGTACTATACGTGCATAAATGACGATTATCTGTTGGTAACCCTCTTCGATAATCGCACATTGCCCGGTTTGGTCAAGGTCGCATCCGCTGATTTTTGTGCCGAGGCAGTGAGAATACTGGAAACCGAAGGATGAAAAGAGAGTACACATTCGACAGTTTCTACGTTTATGAAGGCAATCAGGTCGCCCTGAGCGCAGCGAAAAAAATTGTCGATTTTCCCGGTAATGTATTTAACCCTCTCTATATCTACGGCCCTGATGGATTGGGCAAAACTCACCTGCTCTCTGCGATTGATCTTGAGTTGAGCAAAAAGGCAAAGTCACAATACTACACTGCACAGCAATTCGAGGAGAAACTTAAGAGCAATATTTCATTTGAGGGACCATTGATCATTGATGATGTGGATAAGATCAGTCATGGCTGTTCCGAAATGCTGGATAAGGTTGTCGAAGGCGCGCTTCAAGACAATGTTCAAGTTTGTTTCTCAGCAAATGCCGTGCCCCAGGCCGTGGACGGCTTTACGTCGAAGTTTTGTAATATGATACGAAGCGGTCTCATCTGCGAATTATCACCGCCCGACGAACCGGCGCGGAAAGAGATAATCAGAAAGGAAGCAGAGGAATCAGGTATAATCTTCTCCGAGGAAGTCGTTGATCATCTGTCCTCGATCCGGGTCGATTCAGTGGGTATTCTAGAGAGTATGATAAAGCGTCTGGTTACTTACTCGTCGTTGGGCAACCTCGTTGTCGATTCAAACAGCATTGAGTTCATCCTGAGGGACTTGCTGCCTAAAGAGAAAACATGCCTTGAGCCATTGTTGTTGCAGGAAACAGCCGGGAGTGATATGTGGACATTGGGAGATGTAGAATCTCCACATGTCAAGCAGGAATACGGGAAGAGGATTTTTTTATGGGAGAAAAGAGGTTTTAACGTGTCCTCGTTGAAGGAACAACTGTCCGGGGATCCGCTTACTCTGCGGCGTACTTATCACGACTATGTTGAGAAGGTGAGAAGGCTTGTTGAGTTGCAGGAGGTTTTCGGCAGCATTGACCGGAGCAGATCACCGGTTGATGCATTGAAGATCGAATTGAGTTTGTACAATCCTGAAAAGGTGAGTGAGGTTGAAAGACTCCTCGAGGGCTTTAGCGGTTCGATCGGCAGCGCGAGAGAATACCGAAAATTCAGCGAGTTCATTCTTGGGTTCTGCAACAAATTTGTGTGGGATGCCTATCACGATGATGTTCTGGAGAACCTTGGCGTGCAGAACCCGTTCGTCATACTCGGTAATAGCGGAACAGGGAAGACACATTTTCTCGAGGCTGTGTGTGATGATCTCATATCACGTGACAAATCCGTAATGTTCCACGACCTGAACAACTGGGAAGGCAGTGTTTCTGTTGCCGACGCAGCGAATGCGGACATATTAGTAATGGATAATCTAAATGTAATATTTAGTGGGTCCGAGAGCATGATAAATGATATCGGAGAATTGATCGATGCGTTTAGAAAAGTCGGTAAACAGGTGATCCTGGCGTCGGCACCAGCAGCAGAAGGTGAAAGCCTGCCAGCGTCGCTCAAAGGTATTATTGATGAAGGTAGGGTCGTCGAATTAGAACGGCCATCGGCCGATGTAATCAGTGAGTACCTCAAGAGGAAGATGCCCTCTGAAGTGTATGAGACGCTTGATCATGACCTTCCTGAATTCGAATCGTTCTACGAGATAGATTACTTTGTGAGTGGTCTGAATGAAGATGAGTCGGCGATCGTGCCGTTGGGTCTGCCGGGAGAAGAAGACTCTGCCGAACGTCTGACCGTCAGCGAAGGTGAGAGACCTGGTGAAGAAACTGCCGGTCTTTCAGAAGGCGAGTCTTCATCGCATAGGAGGGAAGGAGATAGCTATATGCTTCCCGAAGTGCGTAGCGAATTGATCGCTGAAAAATTCTGATGATGAGGCTATTCCTTGAGTGATATTAGGGGGAAAGATTGGCAATAAAAGGTTCACTGGCTGAAGCGGCACTTCCCGAGGTTATCCAACTCCTAACATATTCACTCAAATCAGGTTGCCTGTCAGTGACCGACGGAAGTAATTTTGGCAATATTTTTCTAAGGGAAGGCAAAGTGATATATGCGACGATCCTCAAGCGTGAAGAGCGCCTTGGCGACGCCATGGTCAACAAGCGGCTTTTTGAGAGGAAGATTCTCACCGAAGCACTCGGTTTGCAGAAAGAAAAAAGAAAAAGGATCGGTGAGATACTGGTGGAGATGGGTGCGATATCCCAAAGCGTTCTTGAAGAGGAATTGAAGCGTCAGATTGAAGATGCTATTCTTACGATGCTCAGTTGGGATAAAGGATATTTCAATTTCGAGGCGGGCTTATTGCCTTCTCCGAGCGAGCACACGATCGAACTCTCGTCACAGGCATTACTGCTTGGAAGTGCACGGCGTATAGCGACGTGGCAGGAGATTCAGGAAAAACTACCATCTTCCGAAACGGTGCTTCTTGCTAAGGAGAAGATCCAGGATTCTTATCTAACCGAAGTCGAGAAAGAAATACTTGCATTAGTTGATGGAGAAAAGAGTATCGATCAAGTGGTCAAAGGTTCTGGTGTTCCTTTCCAGGATGCCTGTAAGGCAGTATATGTTCTGTTGACCGCCGGTTTTGTTGAAAAGCCAAAGAGCGTTGCGGAGAAGAAAAAGGTATCTGTTGATGAGGGTGAACACAAGAATATGGGCCTGGCATTTTACCAGAGCACAAAATACGATGAGGCAGAAGAAGAATTCAAGAAAGTCCTCGATCGTGATCCCGAAGATGCCGAGACCTTATTTTATCTTGGCATGACCGAATTATTGCGTGAAAATGAAGGAAGTGCGAAGCAATTCCTTCAAAGCGCACTTGAAAAGGAAAGTCGTGTTTCGATCCTCAATAACATGGGGTATCTCTTGTCCCGGATTGGTCAATACGAAGAGGCGCGGGAATTGTTGGATGGAGCGCTTGAGATCGCCCCTGACAATTTGAAGGCGATATTGAATCTTGCAATCGTACATTATCACTTGAATGCACTTGACAGCGCGGTGCAGTATTTCGAGCGCAGCCTGGAAATTTCCCGGGATTTTGTTACTCCTTACCTGTACCTGTCGATGATATATATCAAGGAGGGTACTACATCAAAGGCGGTTGATCTGCTCGCAGATGCGGTCGATAGATTTCCCAAGTTGGTGGCTTTTAAGAATAATCTAGCGCTACTCTACGAAAGCATTGGAAAAAATGAAGATGCCGAGGTTCTCTACAAGCAGGCACTTTTGCAGCAACCCGGAGACCCGGTTTTGCTCAGGAATATCGCCGATCTATACTATCGAATGGGATTCTACGGTGGTGCCCGGGATTATTACGAAAGGATACCCAAGAGCGAGCGAGATGCTGCGACATGTATCAAGCTTGGACGTACGTACCTCTTCAAGGGTGACGCAGAAGGTGCTCTGACCGAATGGCAACACGCAAGGACACTGGACCCCGGCGACGGTAGGCTCGGCGAGGAAATCGAATCCCTCAATGAACTGGTATCAGGTTGATTGACCCCATACGGGGTTCGATGAAAAAACCGCCCACCCGGAGACAATTGAAGGAATCGTTGGATTTTGTTGTCGATGTGATCCGGCGTGTCGGCGATGACATATTGAGAAGATCCCGACAAAAAATGAGTATTGCATTCAAAGGTGAGGTGGATCTGGTTACTCAGTTTGACCGCAGTGCGCAGAAAAAAATCGTTGATGCTTTGACTCGACAATATCCAGATTACGGTATATTGAGTGAAGAAGGGATAAACGCAGGTGCCGATAGACCAGTTCGGTGGATCGTCGATCCACTTGACGGAACAACGAATTTTACCCATGGCTTGCCGATATGGGCGATTTCGATTGGTCTTGAAGTCCAGGGGGAGGTTGTGCTCGGCGCCGTGTATGACCCTAATCGAAAGGAGGTTTTTTCTGCTGTCAGAGACTGCGGTGCGAGGCTCAACAGGAGGAAAATCCATGTTTCACGCACCCGTAGGCTTGACAACAGTCTGCTCGTGACCGGATTCCCTTATGACATTCGCCGCAGCGAGGAAAATAACCTACAGCAGTTCGGCGCATTCGCAGTGCGTTCACGCGCGGTCAGAAGGCTTGGATCAGCGGCACTGGATCTATGTTACACTGCCTGCGGTCGATTTGACGGTTATTGGGAGATGAAGTTATCGCCGTGGGATCAGGCAGCAGGTTCGCTGATAGTTCTTGAGGCAGGAGGCAGGATCACGGATTTCAATGGGAAGTATTTTGATATCTACGGCGATCAAGTCCTGGCCACAAATGGGCTGATCCATCGGGAGATGATGCGGGTACTGAAGGAACTACGGGATTACCGCAAGTCGTCTCACAGCCGCTGATTCACCTTGATCCCTCCAGCATATTTTCTTCCGATTAAATAATAACCATCATATATCTCTGATTTTCTGTTTGTCAAATTTGCGATCTCAAGGTAGAATTTTATTGCGGATATCCTTATACCGGCGGTCGTATTTAGAATGTAGTATGAAGGCAATGCTTTTGTTACGCCATCTCTTAGTGATTCGTATCGAGCATTGGCGCTCATTTCGATCATTCCGATATGCACCGTCAATGTGTCGTTGATGGTGTGCTCCGGCAAAAATGCTATTGAACTATCACTATGGTTGTACGATGCGCACAGTCTGTTTGAAAAGAGGAGTTCTTTGATCCTCCACGTATTTCGTAGAGATACGCTGAGATTAGTCTCTTTGACCCTATTAGCTTGCGATATCATGAAATCTTCTCCAACATTCAGACGACATAGCCATTCTTTGTATGAAGCACCGAACTCGAGATGTTGTCCGGTGAAATTGAATTCAAGGATGACGTCCGATCTTATACTAAGAGTTTCTGTCGGAATACCGGCCGGATACCTGATCGGCAGCTGGGGTTTAAAAACGGATTCCAGCGTACGGTGCTGAACGCCGCTGCTAAATCTCGTAACGACGTTGATCCATAATTTCGAATAAGAAATGGATACTATTG
>JBFEPB010000032.1:0-9228 GCA_041550295.1 bacterium
GCATCTGATCTCGAGGGTGGCGCGTTCGGACTCGAACGTTCTACTCCTTGGTGAATCGGGTACGGGTAAGGACATGGTCGCACGCATGATACACGGTGCCAGTCTGCGCAGCAGCAATCGTTTCATCGCGATCTCCTGTGCGGCCCTACCCGAGACACTACTGGAGAGTGAACTATTCGGATATGAAAGAGGTGCTTTTTCCGGAGCCGATAAGAGGAGGATCGGCAAATTCGAGCTCGCACACCGGGGTACGATCTTTCTGGACGAAGTAGGTGATATCCCGGTGAGTACGCAGGTGAAGATGCTTCGTGTGCTGCAGGATTTTTCCTTCGAGAGACTTGGGGGGAACACACCAATAAAGGTGGATGTAAGGCTGATCACTGCAACCAATCAGGATCTAAAACTGAAGATCGCCGGCGGCACTTTCCGCGAGGATCTTTTCTACCGGCTGAATGTTATTACCATAACTCTGCCACCCCTGAGGGAAAGGAAGGATGATATAAGATTGCTCGCCGAGCATTTCGTGACAAAATTTGGCAAGAAATGCGTGCGTGATATTAAAGGTATTTCGAAAAACGCAATCGAGAAGATGCTACGCTACAAGTGGCCTGGTAACGTCCGGGAACTTGAAAACGTAATGGAACGGGCTGTTGTCCTGTGCCGTAGTAACTACATCGAAGAGCGTGATTTGCCCCTCGAGAGCAGTGGCGTCGAGAAAGATATGAGCCGTGTGTCACTTGCCGATATTGAACAGGAGCACATTGCTGCTACGCTCGCCAGGACCGGCTGGAATTTGTCAGAAGCCGCTGTGAAACTGGGAATACACCGTAACACTTTGAGGTCAAAGATAAAACAATATGGCATAAAAAAGGAAGATTGAGCACTACGGATAGAGGCCTTGAGAAGGTAGGTTACGTAATATCTCTTCACCAGCAAATCTTCCGATTCCTTTTTCTTTCCATGCTTTTTCTGTTTTCTTGACACGGGTATGTTTATAATTATACTCTAGGACATGGAAACAAAATACATTTTCGTCACGGGCGGAGTTGTTTCATCTCTGGGAAAGGGAGTAGCAACTGCCTCAATCGGGCTTCTCTTGAAAAGTTATGGACTCAGGGTTACCCTTCAAAAGATCGACCCCTATATCAATGTTGATCCCGGGACAATGAATCCCTATCAGCACGGTGAGGTCTATGTGACCGCAGACGGTGCAGAATGCGATCTGGATCTCGGCCATTACGAACGTTTTCTGAACAGCACGCTGGAACGCGACAACAACATAACCACAGGACAGATCTATTACTCGGTGATTACGAAGGAGAGACGCGGCGAATATCTTGGAAAGACGGTACAGGTTGTGCCTCATATCACTGATGAAATCAAGGCGAGGATCATGAAACTGGGCAATTCGAGCAAGGTGGATATCGTGATCACGGAGATCGGCGGTACCGTCGGTGACATTGAGGGTCAACCATTTCTCGAGGCGGCGCGGCAGATGCGACTGGACCACGGTCGGAAGAACACCATGTACGTGCACCTCACGCTTGTCCCCTATATCAAAGCAGCCCGTGAATTCAAGACGAAACCGACCCAGCACTCGGTGCGTGAGCTAAGAGCGATAGGTATCCAACCTGACGCCCTGGTGTGCCGTAGCGATTCCTGGTTAACCGAAGATGAACGCAAGAAGATCTCGTTATTCTGCAATGTGCCAACCGATGCCGTGATCGACGCCGTGGATGTTGAGTGCATATATGAAATACCTCTTGTTTTTCACAAACAGAAACTCGACAGATTGATACTATCGAATTTAGGCATCGATCTCGGCGAACCCGATCTTGAGGAGTGGAGGCTTTTCGTAGAGAGAGCTAAGTCTCCGACAAAATCGGTGGAGATCGCAGTTTGTGGTAAGTATGTGGAACTCAGGGATTCTTACAAGAGTATCATGGAATCTCTCTATCACGCGGCAGTAGCTCATGATGCACGTTTGAAAATAAAGTGGATTGACACAGATAGAATGGAAGATGACATACAACTCAGCAATACGCTGGCATATTCTGACGGCATTTTGATACCTGGTGGTTTTGGAATGCGCGGGGTTGAGGGCAAAATCAAGATCGTCAAATATGCGCGTGAGAACAAAAAGCCTTTTCTCGGTATCTGCCTCGGTATGCAGTGTATGATCATTGAGTTTGCTCGTAATGTATGTGGCATGAAGGGTGCAAACTCGACGGAGTTCGATGATAGCACATCGTATGCGGTCATCGATCTCCTCCCTGAGCAGAAGAAGATAAAGGGTCTTGGCGGTACAATGAGGCTAGGTAACTGGCCGTGCCAGTTGGAACCAAAGACACTCGCCCGAAAGATCTATGGAAAAGACCTGGTCGAGGAAAGGCATCGCCACCGTTATGAGGTCAATCCGAAATACATAAAAACATTGAGTGATAAAGGGCTGGTATTTTCCGGACGTTCGCCAAATAGAAAATTGATGGAAATAGCCGAGATCGGCGGCCACCCGTTTTTCATAGGCACGCAGTTTCATCCGGAATTTACATCCAGACCCCTGGCTCCGCATCCCATCTTCTATCATTTCATAGTTGCATCTTTGAAGAAAACCTGATGTCGATATTTGCTGAAGCTTTGTTCTTATGCGTAATGTGCTGTTTGTATTGGGTTTGTGCCGATCGGCGACGGTATTTGAAGCATCGCGTTGGAGAAAATGCATTCAGGAATGTCTATCAGGTCAGTCGCAATATTTTCTTCATGCTACGAAGGAACGATCTTGAATTATGCGGAGATGTCAAGGCGCTGGAACGTGGTTGTATCCTCTATTCATGCCACTTCGGCGTCTGGGAATTGATGCCTTACGTTCTGGGAAAATCAGGCTACAGGATAGGTATAATAAGCAACCGATACGGAGAAAATAGCACATCATTATTGGTAAGGTTCTTGGATTCGATCCTAAAGCGCTGGCGTTCGATCAATGGTGTGAATGTATTCTATAAAGAAAATGTGCTGCAGATGGTGCGTTTCATAAAGGCGGGCGGGGTCTTCGGGATTCTCGTTGACGGTAATACACTGTTCCAAAAGCATGCAAAGGCAATTAAGTTGGCGTCTTTGTGCAAGGCTCGGCTTGTGCCGTTCGCTGCTTACCGCGATGGTAACAGGGGTGTCTTGAATATCGGCTGTGACCTGGGCGACTTGATCAGGGCGATGCCGCTCGATTACATGTGGTTCTACAAATCACGATGAAGAGACCGAGAGCCGTATTCTGTTTTTTCTTATTCATCATTGTACTGGCAGGATGTGAGAAGAAAGAGATCGAGGAAAGGCTACCGAAAGACATGCCCAAGATAATCCTCGAACAACTATGTCTCACCGAAACAAAAACTGGGCAGAAGCTATGGACACTCAATGCGGACCGCGCCGGCGTTTATGATGAGATCATCAAGGTGGATGAAGTAACGATACGGTTCTATGATGAAGATGAGAATGAATATTCTGTTCTGACTGCGCCGCGAGGAGAATTAAACACGCGTACGAATAACATCTTTGTAGAAGATAGCGTATACGTTGTCACGAGCGATTCTACAAAATTACATACCCAATCGCTCTTCTGGCTCAACGATTCAGCAAGGATATTGACTGATGCGTATGTTAGGATATTGAAGCAGGATGGTACAGTCATCGAAGGCAGGGGGTTGAGGACTGACCCGCGTTTGAGCAGGATAGAGATAATCGGCGAAACCAAAGGTTCTTCCCCGATAGTGCTTCCTGATATACGGAAGTGATTTGACATGCATACTTCCTCACAGGTGATATGAGACGCGTGGATTACATATTTTCTGTATGTTCTTAGTGCTTTTGGTTGCGCTTACGCCTTTCCGCGCCGACAAAGTAGCGATCTTCAAGGAAGAAAACGAGAGTATCATTCATCTGATCGGGAATGTTGTTATCGAGAACGAGGAGACCAGAATAACTTGCTCGGAAGCACGGATCAGTGAGGCGAAAGGTTTGGTCAGGTTGATCGACCGCGTCAGGATTTCTGACGAAAATGGCGAAGTAAATGCAAAAAATGCCGTCTATTTTTTCAATGAAGACCGGGGTTACTTGAGCGACAGCGTTGTCATTATGACCGAGGACCAACGGATGCTATCGGATTCTCTGTACTACGACGGGGCGAACGATTCGGTCGAGATGTATGGTAACGTATTGATCGAGGATCAGAGTAATGACATGGTCGTTACCGGGGACCGGGGTTGGTACAACCTTGCGAGGGAAGAAGGTTTGCTGTTTGGCAGTCCAGAGTTGAGGATTACGCGGCAGCAAAAATCCCCGATCACAGTCTATGCCAACGCCTTTAGATTGTTGGCCGACGATGACCTCTTCATGGGGGCCGGCTCGGTGCACGCGATCGTTGACAGCATAGACGTGTACTGCGATACTTTCCGCTATGACTTACAGGCCGAAACAGGTGAAATGACCAATCCGAGGATCCGTGAAAAGCAAAATGAACTCAAAGGAAACCGCGGAAGATTCAGATTGAAGAGTAAGGAAATGGACCTGCTGAGTGTTTCAGACGGTGAGTCAGTTTTTCACACCGAAGAGGGTAACGTGAATATTATCAAGGGCGATATGATTGAGATCGGTTTCCGCGAGGGCAAGGCGGTTACTATTCGGGTCGAGGGCCAGCCTGAGGGCATGTTGAATCTGCAGAGGAGACAGGAGAATGCTGGCGACTGAAGATCTGACAAAAATATTCGGCCGGCGTGTGGTGGTGGATAGCGTTGGTCTGGAGATAAATCAGGGTGAGATCGTCGGTCTTCTTGGTCCGAATGGTGCGGGCAAAACGACGACATTCAACATGATAGTAGGTTTGCTCAGGCCTAACAAGGGCCAGATCGTTCTTGACGGTACGGCGATTACGGATCTGCCCATGTACCGGCGAGCGAGGATGGGGATATCTTTCTTATGCCAGGAACCGAGTGTTTTCAGGAAATTGAAGGTCATCGAGAACTTGGTCGCCGTATTTGAGATCGTCGGTGTGAGGGGCGCAGAAGCCGAAGAAAAGGCAGGTATCTTATTGAAGGATTTCAATCTGGAACATGTAAGGGACCAGAAGGCGTATACATTGTCCGGGGGTGAGCGGCGACGGGTTGAGATCGCCAGATCACTAATCAATCGTCCGAAGTTCCTGTTGCTCGATGAACCCTTCACCGGCATCGATCCGATTGCACGCGCCGAATTGCAGGAAGTTATCCTACGGTTGAAGCAGCAGGGCATAGGTGTGCTCATTTCCGACCACAACGTCAGGGAAACCCTCGAGATAACGGACCGCGCTTATCTCATTTACGACGCGCGTGTTCTGCTTTCTGGCAGTGCGCAGTCACTGATCGAGGATAAGAAAGCGCGCGAGTTGTATTTGGGTTGGAAGTTCAGGATCTGACAGATATCCATCGACCAATAACGCGATATCCACTCAATTGCAAGTTTGTGTTGCGGCTGGTTCTCCGTACAGCCAATTGACAATGAGTGGTGACGGTATATAATTTGCCGATGCGGTCGACTGAAAGTAGAGACATGGTGCATCCATCCACAAAAAAATTCATCTACATTGTTCTTGCTGTGTACTTATTGCTATCCCTCTTGATGTTCGATCCCAAGCTTTTTACCGGAGGCGACAATGCGATCTACATGATTCTTGCCGAATCTATATCACAGGGTAGAGGTTACCGGGATCTGTATCTACCCAATGAACTGCCCCACACCCAGTATCCATTCGGCTTTCCGCTTCTGCTTGCGCCATTTGTGCTGTTCTTCGGTATGAACGTCGTTATCCTGAAATTCGTTGTGGTGTTGAGCGGTCTTGCCGCTCTCTATTTCATGATCAAGATCTGCGAATCACTTTTCAAGGAAAGGATTTTTATCTTGATCGCATCTTACGTTTCGATTCCCATAATGATAAACTACAACCACTGGATACTCTCGGAAATGCCTTTTGTCTGTTTCTCATTAGCAGCAATCTATCTTTTGATGAAGGCACATGATAACCGTGAATATCTCTATTATGTTGGTTTTGTCTGCGGTATTTATGCCGTATTCATCAGGACCGCTGGTATAGGATTGGTCCTAGGTATCATCATATGGCTGCTGTTGAGGAAACGCTATAAGCAATTCATCATTTTTGTGTGCATGTTTGTCGTTATCTTTGTGCCCTGGCAATTGAGGAGTGCCGGAGTAGAACGGGGTGGTGGTTATATTGAGCAACTCCTGGCGAAGGATCCATATGAAATGGACCTGGGCAGGATCGGCGTGCTCGATCTCGCGAAACGGCTGGCGCGTAATTTTGTCTATTATACCTTCACCATATTGCCCTCGGCATTACTGCCAACCCTGAAGGCAAGATTTCTTGAAATCGCCACTGGTTTGGTTCTCGCTGCGCTGACGGTCATAGGTTTCGCAACAAGAATTAGGCGCCGCACCTTTCTCGAGATTTATTTTGTTATCAGCATTGTTTTGCTGCTGGCATGGCCTGACGTGTGGTCATCTGACCGCTTTCTGTTGCCTGTTCTACCGATTTTCATAATCTATATGTACCACGGTGTTATGTGGCTGAAGGACAAGATCAGATTCGAGTATCTTGTCGAGGTTTTCGCCGGCATGATTATCGTTTTGAACACCGTCGACATAA
Source organism: bacterium (assembly GCA_041550295.1). GTDB lineage: Bacteria > Hydrothermota > Tepidihabitantia > SM23-42 > SM23-42 > SM23-42. Next base: position 6,689 of record JBFEPB010000032.1, read on the forward strand.
TACCCGCTGTTCGTCAATCCCTGGCAGTGAATATGGCGTATGTCAACGGAGACCGTTATGCAGGATACACTACAGATTGGCGTCGGTTATTTGAAATCGTTGAATGGACTAAAACGCATGTGCCGCAGGGTAGTGTGATTATGGCTCGGAAACCTGAGTTTGTCTACCTTGTTGGGCGTCACAAGTCGCTCATATACCCATTTACCGCGGATCATTGGCGGGTGCAGGAGGTAATTGAAAGGTGTGACTATATCATACTGGATAGTTGTTACTGGACCACCCGGCAGTACCTGTTGCCGGTATTAATGGACAATCCTGAGGAGTACACGATAATCAGAAAGACGGAGAAACCTGAGTTCTACCTCGTGAAGATTGGTGTAGATTCGTAGGTTGACATTTCCCTTATTCTCTGCTATCATAGTTGATAATATTGTGCGTTTAGTAGTTAGGGTGGAAGCATGATGGGAGGTAGTATGATCGACCAACTAATACAATCCCTTGATGCGTTGTCAAAGAAAAGCGCGAAGCTTGTAAAATTGATGCGTGCGTACGCGAAGTTGAATCTTGACGTGGCGGAAAATGCCTATGTGCTTGAAAGAAAGTTGATGGCTATTTCTGCTCTGGTCGATGACCTGTCCTCTCCGGGATTAAGGGAATCCATTAACAGCTGGTTGGATAATGAGAAAAGAGAGGTCGAACGCGGTAAGGATGAATTCAAATTTCAGTTTGGAAATACGTTGAGGGATCTTTTCAAGGCAGATGGAATTGAGCTGCGCGGGCAATATCCACTCTTGAGGTCTGGTCTCTATACGCTGAAACTCAATTTTGAATTAGGCGAAGCAATCTTGTATTTTGGTCCGGAGGTCGAAAAGATCAAATCGAAAATACCGTTGCAGGCCAAAGTCATTCACGAGATAGTGCTACAACATCGACACGCCTTAGAGATTAAACGAGAAGAATTGCCGCAGTTAGCGAAGGATTTACGCATCGCCTACGGGCGCTGTGTGCAACGCGACCAGAGGACGTATGGAGAACGGGTTTATATTATGGATGTGTTAAGAGAATATGTATTTATGAAACAGCCGAAGAAATTCTCGGTTGACGCAAGACGCGATAATTTCCGCGAATATCCCAGGGCCACGTTGAGTTATATGCTTTACCGGCTCCGCGATCATATGGCTAATGAGCCCGGCATGAGGCTGCACGTCGCAACGTTTGATGCAACGCTGGATCGTTCGAAGACTCTTTGGGTGCCGGAAACTGACGAAGGAACAGGAACACATTATGAGTACATTTCTTTTGAAACACCAGGAGAACAATGACACCTCCGAACAAAGGTCAATCCTTACAGAAAACACTATTGAATCCGGCGCTTGCCAAGGCGATCATACATAAACTGGGCAGTTTTGGGACACCCCCTGAGTTTGGGATCGAATATTTCAGCGTGGGAGTTGAGAATTATCTGAACGTGATTGAGAATGAATACCTGAAGGGTATACTCAAGTTCAATCTCTCATCGTTCAAAATGATCACGGGGAATTATGGAGGCGGCAAGACGCATTTTTTGTATCTTGTGCGGAACGTTGGATGGCGGAACGATTATGTTACCAGTTATGTTACTTTGAATCCAACGGAATGCCCCTTTGATCGGCTGGAGATGGTCTACAAGCAAATAGTACTGAATCTGAAGATACCGACGAACGAAGATAGCTGGCAGGAACCATGGAATCTCGGCATTGATACGTTGCTGAGGAATTGGGTCAAATCGGCAGAAGGAAATGCTTCCCAACAAATTAGGAGTTATGATAGTTCAAGTTTTACGAACGCGGTAAGAGCAGCAGTCATGAATCTGCTGAGTGACGATGATGAGGGTTTTGCTGAGGTCATTCAATGGCTGAAGGGAGAGGATATACCACGCGAGTTAAAGCTCCGCTACCGGATCTCAGAACGTATCGACCGAAGTAATGCGTTCAGGATGCTGCGAAGCCTGGTTCAGTTTGTGAACTCTATCGGTTATGCTGGTTTGCTGTTGCTGTTCGATGAAGCGGAGCGAGGAATGAGCATATCGTCCGCACGTGACAAGCGGCGCGCGCTCGATAATCTGAGGCAACTCATCGATGAATGCGGTAACGCGCGTCTGCCCGGGGCTATGTTTTTCTATGCGATCCCTGATGAGAATCTTCTCCTCGAGGGAAGTGGAGGCGTGTATGAAGCTCTGAAGCAGAGACTGCGTTCGAGTTTTACGAGGATAAACCCGATGGGGGTTAAGATCAACTTAGAGGATATAGGTGTAAGCGCACGCGATTTTCTTAGTGAACTGAGTGAAAAGCTCTGCACAATTTTCGAAACCGCTTATGACTGCCAGCTCGAATCGGCGTCCCGCGATGAGTCGTTGAATCACATGATCGAGACAGCACTGGAATTTCAGACCCTGGATGTGAGTTACCGTAGGATTTTCGTTATCGGCGCGGTGGAGATCTTTCACCGCCTGATGGAAAGACCTGTTGTTATCAGTAAAGAGGAGACCCGGGAGATATTCC
>JBFEPB010000033.1:0-9004 GCA_041550295.1 bacterium
AAACTCTACCAGACGCTCAAGCCTGATGCGGTGGGCATATATAGGTACGATAAGCAGGGACGAAAACTCAATGTACTCAAAACACACAACCTCAGCCGGGAATTCCAGGCAAAAGTCACCGGCGACGGCAACGAATTTATCAAAGCAATCATAGAAAACAGAAGGACTTTGATAATCGATAAATTCGCCGTTGATGAAAACACTGGAGTTCTTCCGTTATTAAAGAAAGAAGGGTTCACGAGCTACCTCGGCACGCCGATCGTATCCAAGGGCGGTTCGCCGATCGGCGCCATGGCTCTCTATCTGAAGAGGCCACGGCACTTTTCCAACTATGACATCGATTTTATCAAAACGATGGGCAGTCAGGTGGCGATCGCGCTCGATCGTGAACAATATGTCGACCGTATACATGAAATGAATTTTGAATCTGTCTATTCGCTGGTCCAGGCAATAGAAATGCGTGACCCCTACACGCGAGGCCATTCTCTGCAGGTTGCAAAACTTGCCTCGGCCATTGCCGAAGCGATCGGTTTCACCGGTCAGGATCTTGAACTCATCAAATTCGCCGGTTTGCTGCATGATGTCGGCAAGATCGCGGTTCCTGAGCGCATCCTGCAGAAGCCGAGCTTCCTGACCAGCAATGAATGGAAAGTGATTCAACTGCACCCTAAGCAGAGTGCAATGATAATTGACCCCATCAAGGGGCTCCGCCAGATCCGGGACTGGATCTTATACCACCATGAGCGCTGGGATGGTAGGGGTTATCCCAAAAACATCAAAGGCGACAGGATTCCCATCCAGTCCCGGATACTCTCGGTGTGCGATACGTTCTCGGCAATGACTGAAGACCGACCGTACAGAAAGCGGCTCAGTGACGACGAAGCGCGTCGCGAAATCAGGAAAGTATCAGGCAGCCAGCTCGACACGAAGATCGCGAATATTTTCCTTGATCTTGGTATCAATGGACATAACGGTAATTTCATCAAGACTTTCAGCAAGGACACACTCTTGGGTAATTTGGATCAGGATCCAGGAAATAACGGTAACCGAGACAGGGTCAGCCAGACCACGTTTGATCTGCAGGGTATGAAAGCATGATACGCGATAGATTTAGAAAAAAGGACGACGGTAGCACGCCGTCAGTCCAGGGCAAGAACAAGAAATCTGCAGGCATTCGAGCCAGGAAGGACGGACAGCGCTTGACGAAATCGAAGAAGGCAGGGTTACGTGATGTAGGTATGGTATGGGATTGCAGCGTGCTCTGTCTTGCTCGTTGCGGATCACGAGTCTATGCTGGCCCGCTCTAATATTCGGGAAGGAGTGTTAATATAGATCTCTGAGAGTATAGTCTGATAAGCCGAATATGATGGAATGCTGTATCCGAAAGGGTATAGTTTTCGTCAATTATTTGTGCTATTGGAAAGGAGAGCCCCTTGAAGAAAAAAATCCTTCTGTTACTGCGCTTCGTACTCATCCTATCAACAATCCTGATGATGACCTATTCGGAGCGCGGCCTGAACATTGCTTCGCCCGGCTACCTGGTGGCCCTGTTCTACTTCATCTCAAACATCATATTCGGTTTTATCCCGGAGAAAAGATTTTCGCGTCCGATTATCACGTTTGCCATATTCCTGACCGATGTGGTTGCGATTTCTCTCGCCATATTTTTTGCGCAGGGCATGCAGACCGATTTCTACTTGATATATTTTCTCATCATATTCATTGCCTCGGTCGGCCAGGACCTTCGCGGGAGTATACCCATCGCAGTCGTAGCGAGCGTGCTGTATGGCTGGCTGTTGCTAAGGTCCAATCCGGGTATTTCAATTCTCGACTCGGCGATATTGATCAGGATCCCCTTTATTTTCATCGTGGCGATCATCAGCAGTTACTGGTCATCTGAAATACGTCGGGAACTGACCGAAAAGAAAAAGTTGGAGCAATTCGCGCGGCGGCTGGAAGAAGAGGTTGCAAGGATGGCCGCTGAGGAGCACGACCTGAAGAATTACAGCGAAACGGTGATCAACAGCGTTGCCAGCGGTGTGATGGCGGTTAACAGCGATGGCACGATCACGACTATAAATCCAGAGGCAGCGCGCGTGCTGGGCTCGAATCAGAACAGGCTTCTGGGGAAGAACATCAAAGATATGCAGGGTCTTGAAGCGTTATGGCTTAAGATGCAACAGGTCATCGAGGCCAACAAACCGATCGAGCGATTGCAGATATCGATCAGGGATGCAAAAAACGAAACTGTTCCGGTTGGCCTTTCGGCATCGCCAATGAGTTCATCGAACACGACGATCTCGGGCTGCGTGGCGATCCTTCGCGATCTTTCCGACATAAGGGCGCTGGAAGAACAATTAAGGCACGCCGAGCGGCTGTCGTATCTCGGCAAAATGGCCAGCTGGGTTGCTCATGAAATAAGAAATCCGCTGACCGCGATCGACGGATTTTCACAGTTGCTGGCGAAGACCCGCGACCAGGATAAGATCAAAGCGTTCAGCTCGGAAATCCACCGCGGGACCAAGCGGATAAACCACATAATCGACGATATCCTTACTTTCGCGCGCACCAGAACCCATATGAGAGCGAATGATATTTACCTGCGCGAACTGTTGGCGCAGCTGACCGAGAATCTGGGAAACACGAGGGTCTTTATCAGCGGCGACGTAAACACCCTGATCAAAGGCGAGGAAGAGTCGCTGAAGAGTCTCTTCAACAACCTGATCTCGAACAGCATCGACGCGATGGATAAAGATCCGAAAATAAACATAAAATTCTACAAGGTCGACGACTGGCTGGTGACCGAGCTGATTGATAATGGCAGGGGAATGTCAGCGGAAGACATGCAGAGACTATTCACTCCATTCTTCACGACGAAGAGTCGCGGCACCGGACTCGGTCTCGCCATTGCCAAGAAGATCGTGGATGATCACGAAGGGAGACTGGAGATCGAAAGTGAAGAGGGCAAAGGTACAACCTGCCGTGTATACCTGCCAGCAGAGAATACACAAGGAGCTACGTGAAAAAGAGATTACTGGTGTGCGATGATGAAGAACCGATTCGGCTCTTGCTGACCGAATCCCTGAATGATATCTATGATGTTGTTGAGGCATCCGACGGCAGTGATGCATTAAGACTGGGGCTCAAGGAGCACTTTGACCTGATCATAATGGACATTAAAATGCCCAAGGTCCACGGCCTCGAGGCGATCGAGCGCATCAGGATACAAAACCCGCGTGTGCCCATCATCATTGTCTCAGCGTATCGGCCGATGGAAGACGACATTGTCGTGAAGACTTCAAACATCGCCGCGTTCATGACTAAGCCGATCGATATCTCGGCCCTGAGAGCAAAAATACACGAATTGATCGGCGAGTAACAGAAGACCGACTTTCTTGTTGCACTCACACACATTACGCGAAGACTGAATGTTGCTCAGAATATATTGGTGTTGACCGTCAGTTGAACTTGAAACCCTTGCCTGTGATCAGCCACAGACATGAATCAACTACATCGGGTTCGTATAGCTTTCCTTTGTTCTTGGATATTTCATCGAGCGTGAAATCGAGGCTGTGCGCCGGCCGGTAAGGACGGTGCGAAGACATTGCCTCGACCACATCGGCGACCGCAAGGATCTGCGATTCCAGCAGAATATTACCGGTTTTAAGACCACGCGGGTAGCCCGAACCATCGAGGCGCTCGTGGTGCTGAAGCACGACATCTGCGATAGGCCAGGGAAATTCTATCGTCTTCAGGATATCGTAGCCAACGCTTGGATGGGTCTTGACCAGCGCGAATTCAGATGGGGTCAGTTTGCTGGGACGGCTGAGGATCTCTGCCGGCACGTATATCTTTCCGATATCGTGGATCAGGGCCGCAACTTGGATGCCCCTTATCCACTCCTCGGGCAAATACATTTCCTTGGCGATCTCCTGGGCGAGCGCGGCCACGCGGAGCTGATGGCCGGTAGTGTACGGGTCCCTCGCTTCCTGGATCTTCGCCATTGCCTGGAGCGTGTTCTGAATGGTTTTTTCCAGTTTAACAAGGCTCTGCTGCAGTTCGTCCTCCATCTGCTTGCGGTCGGTGATATTCCGCACCGAGACAAGATTCGCGTCCTCACTGCGGTAGGCGATCCTGGTCACGGCGAATTCGCAGTATCTGATGTCGCCGTGTTTTGTTACGATGCGCACATCATAGGCCTTGGGTACCTCTTCGCCCATTTTCCTGCGCAAGTCAATATCCTTTACCTTGTCGCGATCGTTGGGATAAATGATCTTCCACGGGCTCGTGTCGTAGAGTTCTTCTTTTGAGTAATCGGTGATCTTGCAGAGCTGATCATTGACGAACAGGAAGCTGTTGTTCGCGTATATGAAGATGCCGTCACTGCTGTGCTCGACAAGGGTTCGGTATTTTTCTTCGCTTTCCTCGAGCGCAACAAGCAACCGCTCGCGCTCGGTGATGTCGCGGCATACATTCGTGATCGCAACGATCTTGCCTTCTTTGTAGATCGCCGTGCCCGTGACCTCCATTATGGCATATCGTCCTTCAGCGCGATTGAAGCGCATCTTGCTGACTACAACGTGGTTCTTGGCGCCGGTGCTGAGCTGCTCGTTGTCCTTCTTGATCAAGTTGATATCATCTTCGAATACAATATCGAGGTCGACAAAATTACGGCCGATCAAATCTTCCCTGCGCTTGCCGGTAAAGTCGCACGCGATCTTATTGACGTCAATCAGTTTGAAACTCAAGTCATAAGTAAAGATCGCGTTGCCTGCATATTCGTACAGCAGCCGGTAGCGCTCCTTGCTTTCACGCAGGGCCTCGTCAGCATATTTCCTTTCACTGACGTCTTCCATGCTGCCCTGGAAATAGTTTGTTTTGCCCTCGGGATCGATCACGCCCCGCGCGTTGTCATTCACCCAGAATACAGAACCATCGTGCCGGCGCATGAGGCATTCAAAATTGCGGACAAATCCATCCTGCTGGATAGCGTTCAGCCACCTGGCAAAATCTTCCGGACTGAAATGAAGATCGGCAAGGTTCATCTTCATCATTGCGTCTCGGTCTGGATACCCGAACATCTGAACAAGAACAGGGTTGGCTTCCATTATCTTGCCATCCGGCGTCGCGCTGTACAGGCCTACCGGCACGTCTTCGAAAAGCGTGCGGTAACGCGCCTCGGCACGCTCTTTTGCCTTGCGCTGGATCCGGCGATCGATAACCGAACGGACCGCGGCAGGCAGGCGTACAAAATGCTTGGGCGATTTGATAACATAGTCATCCAGGCCTGCCTTCATTGCATCGACCGCGATCTCCTCATTACCGGTACCCGTGAACATGATCACCGGACAGTCGGCATTCACTTCCTTTACCTTGTGCAGCACCTCCAGACCATCGATCCAGTGCACCTTGTAGTCGGTTATTACCAAGTCGAAATTACCTTCCTTTAATGCCGTATCAAATTCCTCGGTGCTACGGATCTGCTTCAGATTCAGGAACGGAAATTCAAGTGACAACGCGCGCACGGTGAGAGCCCGGTCATCTGGGTTGTCGTCAATGACGAGTATCGTTCTCAGATTACTCTTTATGCTGTCTTTTGTTTTATCGTCTTTAATCATTGCCAACTTCAGCCGTTTTATTGAATATCAACCAGTATAGATTCAGGGTTTTTACCATTTCGACCAGCGCGTCAAAGGTCACGGGTTTGACAAGATAGGAATTAGCGCCGAGGTCGTACGCACGATTGATGTCTGAAGATTCACAGGAGGCGGTCAGCACAACCACGGGCAAGCGCCTGAGCTTCTGCTGCTGGCGTAGCCATTCAAGCACCTCGTGCCCTGACTTGCGGGGAAGCTTTAGATCGAGGAGTATGAGCACGGGTAAGGGCCGTTCAATGTAAGGTTCGCGGCCGGCCAGGTAAGATATGGCTTGCTCGCCGTCGTTCAGGACGATTATCGGATTCGCGATCTTGACTTTCTGAAATGCCCGTTTGATGAGCAGTACGTCGTTGTGGTCATCTTCGACCAGCAGAATCGTATGGCTGTTCGTGGTCATCAGAACCCCTTCATCCGCAACTCGACCCAGAACTTGCTGCCACTACCCGGTGTCGAATTCACTCCTGCCCTGCCGCCCATGCGTTCCAGTCCTTTTTTCACAATCGCGAGACCGACGCCGGTACCTGGATAAGCCTCTGCACTTTGGAGACGCTCGAAGATCCTGAAAATACGGTCATGATACTCCGGCGGAATGCCGATGCCTGTATCTTCAACCCATAGCCGGACCTTTCCGTTCATTTCCTCGGCCCAGATGCTAACTCTCGGTTTCACGCCGGGTTCGACGAATTTGATCGCGTTGGAAAGCAGGTTCGAAAGTACCTGCACAAGTGTTGCATGGTCGCCCATGACCTCAGGCAATGGTCGCTCGACTCTGATCTGGGCATCAACATTCTGAATATCTGAACTGAGTTGATGCATCACCTCACCCAGCACACTGTCCAGACTGACCGCGCCTGGTTTCAAGGCGGCACGACTGAGCCTGGAATAGGCAAGGAGATCCTGGATCAGGATATCCATGTGCTGTGCCGCGGAAACGACCCTGCGCGCGTAATCTTTCCCCACCTCATCTAATCTTTCCGCATAGTCTTCAAGCAGCGCATTGGCAAATCCTTCCATGGCGCGCAGCGGTGCGCGCAGGTCGTGGGAGACCGAATAGGCAAAGGATTCGAGCTCCTTATTGGCGGCCTCGAGTTGATCGGTTCGCTGCGCCACGAATGCTTCAAGGTGCTTGCGGTATTTCCTGAATTCTTCTTCGGCCCGCCTGCGCTCACTGATGTTGCGGACGATACCTTGGATTACTTTCTCACCGCCAACGGCAAACGTACTCGCCGAAACTTCGGCCGGAAATGGCTCGCCGTTCTTTCTTTTCAGATCTATTTCAAAAGTTGCTGCGCCGTCGCTCATCAGTGTTTCCAGGGCGTTACGGTATTTGGTTTCTTCTGTAGTATTAACAAGTTCTGACATGCTGATCATGTTGATCTCGGATTTGCCATATCCAAATAACGTCAGGGTCTTCTGATTCACATCGATAATTCTGCCGTTCAAATCATGGATGAAAATCGCCTCGCTGGAATTCTCGAAGCAGTCGCGGTATTTTTGTTCATTTTGTTTTACTTTGCTGTATTCCTCCCGTAAACGCTGTTCACTGTCGTTTGTGACGACTGCGCGCCGCAACTCTATCAACTCTTTCAAGAGCTCTTCCCTTGATTTCTGCTCGTCTTTCATCTTTGTCTGTTCGGATAGGGCGAAAAGATTTCTCCACTCTTGTGCGCGACAGGAAAATACGGTTTCACATACGTTCCGATAGATTTCGGCCTAGGCGAAATTATCGCGATTATCATTGTTTGCCTAAATATACATAGCGATGCCTAAATGTCAATAGCTCAGTTGACACATTACTTTAACTCAACCATTACCAACGTTGTGAGGTTGAATCATTTGTGGCGATGTCAATCCGCGTGACATCATTTCGGCAATTGCTAAAATGATGCAATGACGGTCTGCGAACTTGTCTGCTGTGCTGTCGCTCATGTGGTGTAATATCTTGGCGGATCGGTGTTAGGCAATAATAAGGCACGTAGTATTTTCGTTAAGCCGTAATCAATTGACATCGGACGCCATTCATCTATACTCGTTTCTGTTAAGGGAAAGGGATAATTATATGAAAGGCAAGTCGTTACTCAACATGCGGATTAGCGGAACAGAAGTGTATCTTAGGCCGGTTGAATTGCGTGACGCATCAATGATTAGAAAATGGCACAATGATCCTGTACTCATGCGCCTGGCGCGTGTGGGCGAAAAGAAGACAACGCTGAATCAGGAGCGGTCCGACATTAGCAAGGCGCGACGATCCGAAGATCAAGCATACCATATGATACTCAGGTACACCAATGATACTCCGGTAGGATTCATCCGCTTCATCTACATTGATAGAGCAAGCGGCAATGTCTGGTTACGTGTGATGATCGGCGACAAAAAGGCATGGGGTAAGGGGTATGCGCGTGATGCGATGGAAATCTACCTGAAGTGGCTGTTCGATTTGATCGGTATCCACCGCGTCACGCTTGAATGTTATTCGACGAACAAACGAGCAGTTGAATTTTATCGGCGATTGGGATTCAAGAAAGAAGGTGTGTTGCGGCAAGCCGTACTGATCGACGGCATGTATCATGACATTTTTTCATTCGGGCTGCTCGGGGAGGATATGCATCGATCGTCTTCGTGAGTAACCAGCAGAAAGCGTAATAGAATCGACGCACCAATCGATTCCGTCGATGTACTGCCCTGAAAGTAAACAAAGCCAACCAGGTTGCTGGTGTTATTCTTTTGTTATCCCTTCCTGTTCATGCCCTTGACATTTGAATAGTAGTTTATACAATTCCCAAGAATAATCTGGGTTGCATTCTGGAGGGGAATGCAGTTCGGTGTTTTTCAGAAGAGTGTGTAGTTTTTGAGGGAGATAATAGGTAGCTGAGAAAGTAATGTAAAATGGGCATTTTTCTGCGTCATAAGGAATCGCTGGCGGCTCGAATTGCCACCAAGACCCCGTCTACTCGTGATAGGTATGTGGATTTCCTGCGTGCTTTCAGTATTTCCGCAGTCGTGGTTGGACACTGGTTCAGCAGTGTCATTGTTTACGGCGACAGTGGCGTCAGGACCTTCAACGCGGTTGGCGTGGTGCCAGGCATGTGGGTGGCGACGTGGGTGTTCCAGGTCATGCCTCTCTTTTTCTTTGTCGGTGGGTTTTCTAACCTGGTGACTATTGATTCGTTCAGGCGTCGCGGAGAATCTAACTCGACCTTTGTCAGAACCAGAAGCGTCAGACTGCTAAAGCCAACCAGTGTTTTTCTCATCATTTGGATCGCAATTCTGATTTTGGTTGCTCTCGTGTTTGCGGAGGGGATGGAACTCGCGCGCGCGTTAGCACTTGTTATTACGCCACTGTGGTT
>JBFEPB010000034.1:0-8960 GCA_041550295.1 bacterium
ACAAAACCAGTCTCAGTATCAGGAACCATAGCGAAGTAATCATCTTCTGCGTTGTGAAGAATATATCGGTCGAAATTTGTGCCCATTACGTATTCATTCTTCTTGGCGAACCGAAGTTGGCTGAATGGAATGAACATTTCGGCTGCCCAATGGTCCTCATGCCTCTTCGCAGCTGACTGCCATACGCCATCCCAGCTATCGTCCCAAGAAATATCCTGAAAGCACTTGCCATCAACAATCGAGCCATCTGGGTTCACGGCAAAACCAAAAGCGCTCTGTCCACTCCTATTTGGATCGATCCAGAACCAGAAGCGATCAGATTGCACCATTTCATCCCTGCGGCCTAATCCGCCGGTACACAAACCCATATCCGAATAAAAACACCGCGCTGCAACATAAATACCGTCTTCATTATAGGCAACAAAGATGCTAGTGCTCTCCGTAGGCGCCGCACCTTCAACCGGTTCCTTCTGTATCAACGCTGAATAACCTTGTCCCTGCCAAACCTGCTCTGTCAAATAACCATCCACGTTTATTTCTTCTTCTACGCGGACCGCATTGATCTGCGGAACAGCAGTTTTCTCAGCCTGCACAAGTATTGTCGAGCAGACCATTCCAACTATTATCGGATGCCAAAGACCTTTGAGTCTCACCACACTCCTTTCGTCATAGACACGGTCATGCTGTACTCACACACGAACACCTATTGTTTCTGCGAAATTTCCTGAAGGATGATGATTCAGCTATAATTCTGTTCACTTTAAGTAATACGCACTGAACCGGGAAAAGTTTCATTTACAACTGTTGGACGATGCCCGGAAACCGGCTCCGTGAGGTGCCTGCACCCTTGACTCTTACACAATACGCCTGTTGCGATCTGCCCGCTCGGAGAACAAGGTTAAGGGAACTAACACTGATAGCGAACGGCAACAGCAAGCCGGCCGCCACCAATTCTACGTTGGTCTTGAGTCCAATAATACCGGTCTGCCAAGCCTGGAATATCTCAAGAACAATACGGCAATGACTATATAGAGAATATATGTTACCACAGATGATTCTATGCCAAATGCCCCACCAGTCAAAAGCGCTGGGCCCGACAATTCTGTACGGAATAATCCGAACTCTACTCCCTGTCCGCTTATCGTTGCGCCGAAAAAGAGTTGTAAACAAAGATTCCAACCAAAATGAAAGCCAATCGGCAACCACAACGATCTACTCCTGATATACATCGCCGTAAATAGAATGCTGGCGATCAGTGCACTTATGATGATCGATGCCCCTTCCAAAGTAGCGATCCGAGGTAGTGTACCAATCATATGAGCCAACCCAAAATACAAACCGCCAAATACCGTTGCCAGCGGCCAGCCCATTTTCAATGCCCACTCACGTAGGGCCATTCCTCTGAAAATGAGTTCTTCGGACAATGCAACTACCATGGCAAAACCTGCTGTACCGAGCACAATCGAAATCAAATCGACGAGTCCAAATCTTAGAGGTGTCGCAACTATTGCCGCCATGCCCAAAGAAAAAAGAATAGCGAATATAAATCCGGGCAGAATCAACCCGAGCAGAATTCCATAGCCGAATAACCTCCCATCGAAATCAAAACGCATCCATTGCCAGCTCCTTCTCCATAAATACCTGGTAATAATAATTACCAAAGGAATCCCGATGACTAACGCAGCCAAACCTTTCCACAACACACAGCACTGATCATAAAATTGTCCCTCTATTATTGCATCAAAACTGGCACCGCACATAAGAGAAGACAGTAGAATGCCCACATATTGATGTACCTGCATTAAGATGTACAGACCAAACGTCCAGAGAAATACTACACCCGGATTTCTGCCCCTAAAAATACCGCCGTGCTCCATATTTCACTCCTTTCCACCTCACGGTAAACATTACGCACCGGAATGCAAAATAGTTCCAGCATCACGCAACAAGCTTTACTCGCTACACTTGGTGCAAGGCGCAATACGTAGAAGGCTTTCCTTCTTCGATTATCCCGAATCTAACAGTGACATGTATACACAATAGAATAAGGAATCGAAATCCCGCGAGCGGGACAATGATAAAAAACAAAATTCCTGCGATGCTAACAGGAATATCGGTTTGCCAGGTATATCGCGCCACCTATTTTACCGACACCACAGGTGCAACTCCGTGTGTACCGAAACCACCAACAATCGCTCTGACTACGGTGTCCCTTTGAGCGACGATGAAATCGTGTCGACCGCTTGATCCATCCCCTTCTCAAGATCATGAAAGAGTTTCAACACAATAGCACCGGGCAGAACTTTTGCATTCTTGCTGGCAGCGTTTCGGCTCATCAGGACGATCGCCTGCTTCGCGCCCATGAATTTGAACGGAAACCCGCCAGTCACAAAGGGGAGTACCTTCTTCCCTTCGAACTTGCCCAAGGCGTTCATACATTCTACGATCACCGGTGACGCAGAAAAACCCCAAACCGGACCCCCAAACAACAACGTATCATACTCCATAATATCCGGCAGATTGGTGATGGTGAATTTTTCGCACTTGCGAACCGACCCTGTTTTGATCGGCACGTCGGTCTCCAACTGGACCAGATCTACGCCGTGACCGTCCTTTCCCAACCTGTCGGCGATCCGCTCCGCGAACTTCCTTGTCGTTCCGGTCTTTGAGTGTACAATAATGGCAATCTTCATCCAACCCCCTTCTGATTTTTTGCCTACTCAACACGTACGAGCGTCAGGCTTAGGCCGCCACCGGCGACCCATGGTGCCTGCACGCCGTCAAACGAATACTCATCGACAAAATGCAATCTCAGGGTATCATCAGTAGCATTGTACAAACAGATTTGCTTACCACCCACCAGGTCCGGTACTCTAGCAACGACAGGATGCATCGTGAGTGTATCCTCAACCATCTCATACGTGCCTGAATTGACAATCAACGAATTGAATCGCTTGAGTTTCTCCTCATCAGTAGGCTCCCACCGTTTTGCGAACGGCTGTTCCGGCTTCGCAGAGAGCACCCACAACATGCTATAGTGATCATGTGTGAAGATGAATAAACTGGGTAACGATTGATCTGTTATTAGACGATCACCGTGATGAACCTGATCGATCTCCCAAACACCGAATATTACCTCAGCCTTTTTTTCACAGGCACCATACAGAAGCATTATTACCGCAATTACAAACATACTCAGTCTCTGCATTATTTCTCCTTTCGTCACTTATTCTAGACAATAAACGAATCATGTCAATCCGTGTTTGGCCATTGGCATTCTTCTTGTCCGTGACAGTTACGCTTGCTTTTCTAATTTAAAAATATATAATGAACGATGACGAAAAAGTACCACATGCTGATTGACTGTATCCTGACCACTGCTATCTTATCACTGTCGATAGCGGCGTGCAAACCCAACGCAAGGACTAACACTCTAATAAATACCAAGAAAATCGAGATCCCTTTTGAGCTCATAAACAATGTCATCATACTTCCGGTCAGCGTTGGAAATTCACGCGATTTCAAGGTAATTCTTGACACCGGCATGCATTTTGAGGGACTCCTCTTGTATAACATAGAACCACAGGAAAGCGTCACCCTGGATAATCCCACCGAGGTTCTCGTCCCTGGTGCTGGCGGAGACACACCATCTACCGCGCTAATGGCTGACTCAATGTCCTTCTTTGTCGGCGAACTTGAGCGCAAAAATCAAAGAATAATTGTCCTTCAGAATGACCAGATGGAAGGTGTGGCGTCTGAAGGAGTAACTGGATACTCGCTCTTCGGCAACTACGTTGTCGAAGTGGATTATGATAGAATGATAATAACACTACACGAATCAGCGGTGAAAATCGATTCCTCATGGGAATATGTTCCAATGACTTTCAAAACCAACAATATTCCCTGGATCGAAGGCGGCGTCAATATCAATGGTGACTCAGAGACTCCTGTATCACTGTATATCGATCTGGCTTCTGGCGACGCCCTCGAATTACTGGTAAAAGAGGATATTAAATTCAGTTTGCCGGATAGTTTGGAGGACGCCTACCTCGGCACTGGATTGAGTGGTGATATACACGGACAAACTGGAAGGATATCCTCGCTGAAGATCGGTCCCTATTATCTTAAAGAAATCATGACGTCTTTTGCTCCTGCCGAGATCAGGTCAAAACAGGACAATGCCGATGGCATCATCGGCAACAATTCGCTGCGCCGATTCAACGTAATCTTCGACTACAAGGGAAAGAAACTCTACCTGAAGCCCAACGAATACTTCAGCGAACCGTTTTGACGCATAACGCCCAACGGTCCACGTAAGGGGACCGGCTCCATCAGGTGCCTGTCCCCAAACGACGAGAACATACGAACCCCTGAAACTCAGAAGCTGAGCCAGATCAAAGGGAATAACGCAATTAACGAACTGAACGCAAATAGCG
The DNA here is from genome assembly GCA_041550295.1 of bacterium. Taxonomy (GTDB): domain Bacteria; phylum Hydrothermota; class Tepidihabitantia; order SM23-42; family SM23-42; genus SM23-42. The sequence goes on from JBFEPB010000034.1 coordinate 4,437, forward strand.
AACCAAAACGATTGCAGCCTACTCACTCGTTCTTGTACTTCGCGTAACACTCCCGTCGGTGAATATTTCGTTGAGACCAGTTATTTTCCCCTTATCCTTCGTGAACAGAACACGAAAGAAATCGTAATTCTCAATCACAAAGTAATCTTCTCGCACCGGCAGCATTATTCTCTTTGTTCTCTTTTTGTACTGATAATACAACATGCCATCTTCAAAATAGATATCTCTATTCCCATAATTACCAGCATATGAATGTAATACTTCTTCCGGCAACGATACAGGCTCATAGATCGCCAGAACCCCATCCAGCGCCCACTCATATTTATCTTTAGCTTTCTTCTCAACCGCCGTCTCGACCAATCTGCGGAGCGCGTGAATATGAGCCGCGGCGAGCGCATCTTCAGACGCGACCTCTATGTCCGGTGCAACACCAGCACCCTCCCAGTCTGTCGCGTATCTCTGGTACACGGTTCGCCATGAAGGAATATCCAAAATGTATTCATCGCCAATTACGATTGTGCCGATCGGATTCTCGGCTCCGGCACTCGTTTCACCTACCAGTACTGCCTTACTGTTTATGTATTTGATCTTTGACGCAAATGCCTCGGCCCCTGAAGCCGTACTGCTCGAGATAAGTACATAGACCGGAATACCGGTAAGCCTCTTGCCAGGTACATAAGAGACGGTCTTTCCAGCATAGTACATACTATCTATAGTATTCTGCCCTACGTTAAAAATAACCTCATCGTGTGATTCGGCGAAGTAACTCAAAAGGAAATTCACCATATAATCCCAACCACCACCGTTGTACCGGAGATCAATGATAATCGCGTTGCAGTTGGTGAAAAAATTCATTGCGGCAACAGCAACGTCACCAGCATAGTAGGGCGCAAAAAATAATCTCAAATCCATGTAACCTATAGCCCCATCCAGTATCTTTAATTCCTTGAAACCATAATTATTCCATTTCTCAATATCGGCCTCGTGTGCGGTGAGCGAATCCAGCAGAACTTCTTCATCTTCCGCCGCTGTTAACCCGGACGCAAACTCAGGATTGTATGCAAGATAAAAATGCGTATCGCCGCTCAACTGTTCCAGATCTACTGTTAAATTACCGGCGAATTCGCTTTTGTCAGTATAGTTTCTGTATTTCCCCTGTTTAAAATATTCTTGCAGCCCAGACACCGTCTGTTTGGCTATTTCTGGAAACGGATAAATATTTTCTATTTTTCTACAAAGTTCATCGATGATCTCTTTTTGCCGCAGTTCGGTCAATGCCTCATTCTGCCCGGCAAACAAAAACCCGCAAATAAAAAGGGCGGTTAGAACGATTTGTGCAACATTGTTTTGTTTATGTGTTCTCATCATAATCAATCCTCCCACATTCATAATACGGAAAAAAAGTGAGAGGTCAAGTTGAAATGCGAAATAAGGGCTAGGATAATACGACCACTGTCACTCTTTGTTGGTCAAAGGACGGTTCCTGCTCGCCGCACGTCGCCTCAATAACCACACAATGATCACTCCCAACACTCCCATTAGCGCCATGACTGCCGCAAAATAGACCCCGAACCAACTCCATCGTGCGTAGTGCCCTGCCCTGTATTCTGGCCTAACGTCAAAATTAACCCATGGACCAGCCCGGCCGAGAACGAAAACCAATACACGTACCGCATGTAATATGATACCTGCTGCGGCAAGTCTCAACGGAACACTTGCGCGTTCCTTGTCATTACCTTTCCACCACAGTACCGAACTCACCAGCCAACCTGTATCTGTCAATAACTCCAGAATGAGCAAAACAGAGGCCCACAGTGTAAGAAAGACCAATGAACCGCCTGCAACCATTGAGACAGTACGGAAAAGAAGAATACACGCGCCGAGGATAAAAAACGAAGCATAGAGGCGTTGTTTATGCACGTTAATCCACTGAAACACAAAATAACTTGTGAGGACCTATCATGGTCAATCTATATAGCTCTTCAGTATCTCTGTTCTCAAATCGGCAATAGCCCGTTCTGCCTCAGGCGTAATGCCGTTCATCATAATTCCGAGAGCAAGATCCATATCCCTGAAGATCAATACCGTGCAGTAGAAGGTTCCTGCGCTGCCGTTGTGGCGACTCACCTTGTGCCCCTGCTCTTCCCTGAGACCCCACCCCATTCTATACTGCATTAGCGAGTCAATACACGGGTGCAGAATTTGAAAGGTTGCCGCCGTGAGGGTCGTATCTTTACCATTCAAACCAATGAGATTCACCTGAATGAATTTCGCATAATCCAGAATAGACATACTAACATCACCTGCAGCAGAGGCTATATCAGGCAACTGATATTCGTCATGCGGATCATGCGGAAACACTCGCTGACTGTCAGTTTCGAAATAGTGCCCCCAGGGTTGGTTAGAGTCTTCATACGCAGGCCAGCCAAACGCACCGTCAATGCCTAAGGGAGTGAAAAGCGTTTCCTCCATGAGTTGTTCCCAAGATTTGCCGCTCACCTTTTCCAGCATGGCTGCGGCGATGCCAAAACCGGCATTAGAATATTGATAGCCGCGCACCGTATCGAGGTCAGCGGGCTCTTGCTGCAACAGCCAACCCACGAAGGCCTTTCGCCGCTCTTTTTTGCTACCATCGAATTCGGGGAGCAACGCAAACTCCTGTCCGGTAGTGAAGGGCATTATTCTCGCCCGGTGTGATAAAAGATCCTTCAGAGTCTTATCTAGGTAGACTTCCTTAGACGACTCAGTGAATTCAGGAAATATTTCAAGTATTCGTGTATCCCAATCGATCAAACCCTTTTCAACGAGCACTCCAGCAACAAAACCAGTCATTGCTTTTGTGTTAGACCCAATGTGAAATTTGTCATCAATTTGAATTGAGTCGCTCTCGCCCAACTTTCTGACACCGTCAACAGCAATACTCAGAACTGAATCACTGGTCAAGACCACCCCTGCAATACCGGGAATACCATATTCGTCTCTATACTCTCTCAGATGCTGCCGAAGTGGGCTAAAACCTGCCGCCACTTCCGTCCCAACAGGCTGACCGTATGCCAGCACAGTGACAACAAGGAATGTCACGAAAAACGCTCCAACTATTTTGTTCATTAAGTCCTCCTATTTCTTAGTAGTACGCAGTAATAACCCGAGAGTTTCACATCAATCGGCTTTAACATTAATCATCTCTATAGCAAATTCGAGAACCCGATCTCTGCCGCCTTCCAAATCCTCCTTCGTGTTAGTGATCCGGAAGTCGGGAGGTACGCCAATCCCCTCCCAGCAAAATCCATTCTGATCCTTAAATAGATTTATTGACAGGGAGAAATACCATCCATTCGGCAACTTCCCCGCGTCCGCATCGGCAAAGCATCCGGCCGTAAAATCGCCGACGATCGTCGCATGTGGAAGCACTCTCATTGCTAGCGCGAAATTCTCGGCGGCACTACCTGATGTGAAATCAGTCAGTAGAATTACCGGTTTTGTGAATTGATAGGGACCACCTGGTTCTACAAACCACTCCACCGGATCTGCAAAATCACTGTGCCCGGGTCCGTTCTTGTCTTGTATCGTCATGTAAAGTCTCTTCTTATCGGCAAAGCGATCGGCAATCGCCTTCCCGACACGGTCATCACCGCCCCCGTTTCTTCTGATATCGATAACAATTCCCCGGGCATTCTTGAAGGTTCTCACGATCTCATCAATGACCTCTGAGCTCTTATCTACGTCATTGAACTTGTTGAAATGGAAGTAACCGATGTCGTCTGTTAACCAGGCGAACGCGAATATGTTTTCGTGTCGCTCCTGCAGTTCTGTATTGAGGTATTTCTCACCTATCGGCCGCTGTCTGAAAACCTTTATGAAATTCTCAACGGATCCGAATCGCTCCATCACCGTCTCATGAGATTTCCCGGATTTGAAACTCCTGGGTGGGGTTTTTGAATCAAGGCGGACATGGAGATCGTTGAGGTGAGTGAGCATACTGGACATTATCTCAAACAACTCATCATCATTGGTCTGCGGTGTCACCTTGGGACGATAAATCCTGTAAATAAGGTTCCAATCGATGCGTTTCGGCAGAAAAAGGGCATACCTGGTGTCGAATTCACGCCAGAGGTACTCAAAATTCTTCTCCGGCTCACTCAGCTCCTGAGCATTGGAAATAGCAGTGCCCAAGAGTAATAAGCACACAATTGAAATGGATATACATTCACAAACCATAAAATCATCCTTTCCTTAGGCTTCAAACCAATAAAACGTGATATTGAACAGATGGGATCAGCTTTATCAACCGATGCGCACGAGCGTCAGAACGAGTCCACCGCTCTTTACCCAGGGTGCCTGCACACCATCGAACGAACACTCATCAATGAATCTCAATTTCATCGTATCCTCATCGATGTGAAATTCACAGGTGAGTTTTCCACCAATGAAATCAGGTATGCGCGCAACGACCGGATGCGCCGTAAGCACCGAACCTTTGACCTCATACGTGCCTGCATTGACCACCATGGAATCGAAACGCTC
>JBFEPB010000035.1:0-8691 GCA_041550295.1 bacterium
AAATTCTCGTCAAAGGGGACGTTGAAATCCACTCTCAGGAAGACTTTCTTACCGGCAAGTTCCAGGTCTCTCACAGACAATTTCGCCATCACTCTCTCCCGATCACATATTCAAACAAGTCCACGGTGCGCGCGGAGTAACCATATTCATTGTCATACCAACCCAGGACCTTAACCACATTGCCGATCACTTTGGTCAATTCGGCATCGAATATCGAGGAATACGCGCTGCCGATGAAATCCGATGAAACGAGCGGCTCATCACAATACATAAGAATACCCTTGAGTTCATTGTCGGCCGCTTTCTTGAACGCCGCATTGACCTCTTCTGCGGTCGTCTCGCGTTCCAGCTCGGCAACAAAATCGACCACGGAAACATCGGGCGTCGGTACTCTGATGGCAATGGCATCGAGCTTTCCCTTCAAATCAGGGAATAACTCAACGATCGCTTTTGCCGCACCGGTGGAAGTGGGTATCATTGACAGCGCAGCCGCACGTGCCCGACGTAAATCCTTGTGCGGCAGGTCCAGAATCCGCTGGTCAGTGGTATATGCATGGGTCGTGGTCATCAACCCTTTACGGATCTTGAAATTCTCGTGTAGTACCTTCACCATCGGGGCGAAACAATTCGTCGTGCACGAAGCGTTTGAGAAAATCATGTGCTTCTTCGGGTCGTATGAATCATGGTTGACACCCATCACAAAACCCGGGATCTTGGGTTCTCCCTTGCCGGGCGCGGATAGTATCACACGCTTGGCGCCGCCTTTGATGTGCAACTCTGCCTTACTGTAGTCACGGAACTTTCCTGTGGATTCCAAAACATAATCGACTCCCAGGTCTTTCCACGGCAATTTCGATGGGTCTTTCTCTGCATATATCTTGTATTCTCTGCCGTCCACGATAATCTCATCATCCTTTGCGCTAACTGTGGCGTCGAATGTCCGATGTACTGAATCATATTTGAGCAAATGAGCCAGGGTCCTGGCATCGGTAATATCATTTATTCCTGCAATCTCAAATTTGTCACTTTTATATCCAATTCTGAAAAACAACCGGCCGATCCGTCCGAAACCATTGATTCCAACTTTAGCTCTCATATATCCTCCTCGCCATATTATAGCCATCGTACCACAAAAGTCAACGAAAAGTGGCGAAATTTTATGCTAACATTGACACGAAGTGCAGATTCCATATAATCAACAAATGGCCGATATCACAAAAGGTGTGAGGGCATTTACCATCGGTACGGCGATCAGCCGTGTCTTCGGTCTGGTAAGGGAATCCGTTTTTGCCTACCTCTACGGCGCAGGGCGCTCCACAGATGCCTTTGTCGCGGCGTTTCGCATCCCCAATCTTCTCAGGGATCTGTTTGCCGAGACCGCACTCTCAGCCGCTTTCGTTCCGGTACTTACGGCTGAGAAACAAAAAGGTAAAGAACAGCAGAACCTACTCGCGAGCAACATCTTCAATATCTTGCTTATCATTGTCGGTGCGATCGTATTGCTCGGAATGGTCTTTGCTCCATACCTGGTGAAAGTAATCGCCTTTGGCTTTGGTGATATACCTGACAAACAAGCACTCACATCCGGTCTTGCTATTATCATGTTCCCCTTCCTGCTCTTTGTTGCACTCGCCGCATGGGCAATGGGATATCTAAACACCGAACGCGAGTTTTTCTTCCCTTCTGTAGCACCGGCATTGTTCAATATCATGTCAATTGCTGTTCCGCTGCTCTCCTTTTCCTACTTTGTCAGAATCGGTACGGATCCTATATACGCGATGGCATACGGCATTCTTATCGGCGGGCTACTGCAGTTCATGATTCAGGTGCCGATACTTTTCGCAAAAGGATTTCACTATAAATTGTACCTCAATTTTCGTGACCCGGCGTTGCGGAAGATCCTGGTGCTGTTCGTTCCGGTCGTGCTCGGACTCGCTGCTTCCAGGATCAACGTTGCGGTCGATACCTTTCTGATCTCGTTCCTTGAGGAAAAAAGCATGACCTGGCTCAATTATGCCTTCCGTATCATGCACCTGCCGCTTGGCCTGTTTGGTATAGCCGTCGGAACTGTAGCTTTGCCGACGATATCACAGCACGTGGCCGAGAAAAAATATGATGCCGCGCGGTCAACACTGTTCGATTCCCTGCAACTCGTTTTCTTCCTCACGGTCACGACCTCGGTCATCATAGCGCTGCTCGCGCACCCGATAACGAGATTGATATACGAACGTGGTCAGTTCACACCCTTCGACACACGTGCTACAACACAGGCGTTGATTCTTTACACAATCGGCGTGCCGTTCATCGCAGGGATAAGGAATGTAGCAGCTGTATTTTATGCCTATCACGATGCAAAAACCCCTATGTACGCAAGTTTCGTTGCTGTGGGCCTACACGTGGCTTTGAGTCTTGCCCTGATGCGTATCATTGGTTTCCGTGCGTTCCCTCTGGCCACGACGGTCTCCTCGTTCGTTAACCTTGCGATCCTGATGCACAGACTGCCTGATAAGATAGGCCAGTTTCAACTTTCACCGCTCGTGGATTATTTCGTTCGTGTGCTCATCGCTTCCCTCGTCGGCGGTTTTGTCGGCATCTTCTTGAACAGAATACTCACCGGCATACTTGGCATTTCCTTCCTTGCCCAGATCCTGAATCTCGGTTTGAGCGGCGCTACAGCAATGACAACGTGTTATTTCGCCTGCATATTACTCGGCGTGACCGAAGCAAAGGACTACCTGCACAGATTGCTCAAGAAGTAGAATAAAAAGAAAAAGGGGGCTGTGCGCCCCCTCTTCTTTGGAATCCGCTGTCAATCGAGTAAGACTATCTTACCTTTGCCATGATATTCCCCGGTTTCGAGGGAATAGAAATAAATGCCACTCGGCAACGTATTGCCTGCATCATCACTGCTGTCCCAGTAAGCAATATTCAAACCCGCTTCACACCTACTATCCATTACGGTTTTTACACGTTGCCCGACGGCATTGTAGATCCTTATCTTTACATCGGCGGGTTTCGCCAGATTGAATGATATACACGTATTCTCTCTGAATGGGTTTGGAAAGAGCTTAACCATGATATCACCAATAATAGATGTAGACATGATCTCTTCGACCCCGAGGTACTGATCGTAGATGCTCTGCGCTGAATCCGCGTTCGCCTGCAGATCAGACAGCGAAGAACCGCCTACGAAGGCAAAGGCGATTTCGCTGATCTCTCCTGCGCCAAGGGTAATCGGCGCCGTTGATACAACTACAGACCAATCACCGTTACTGGAGCCGGTCGGGAAATTCAACGTGCCATTCAAGAACTTGTAGAGTGTGGTATCATGCCACACATTCTGATTTGAAGCAGTGTAGACATAACCTAGATTGGCCAGAGCACTAACATTGGTTGCGGTGGCGGGACAGAGAAGTTTTACTCCGACATAAGGATTCGGAGCAGCAGGATACCACATGTAAGCGAGTCGACGTGTGGCATCGGTTCCCGCTTGATTGGCTTGTGCATTCGTCATATCGAAGTCGGCAATCACACCAGTATAGATGTCCGGAACCGGACTCGAGCCCCCGTTCTTCACCTCGAATCGTACTATTACAAAATCATCATAAACCGCATCTTCCCACGCGTAGCCATGTTGAGTGACTATTATACCCTTTGGTACCGAAAATCCGGAATCACTGAACATTGCCCACGATTCCTCATCCCCGGCACATGGCGTGCAGGTATCAATCCAACAACGGCCGTCAGGAACTGTCGTGCAGAGCCAGTCAGTGTTGTTCGCCGATGGCCCGGCATTTGGATAGAAACGATCTATGACATAGTTGGGTGCGTTGCCAATGGCGAGCGACGCGTGATAGAGCTGGCTGATCGTGCCCGGCAATGGATAGACGAATCCGCTACCCTGACTGTTCACATCTAAATAGCCAATCGAGCCCTGTTTGGTCACTGTGAGCCGGCAATTGCCAGTATCGTGATCAACATAATCATACCTCGGCAAACCGACGATGATCTGAAAATTGCAATTAGTGGTATATGCGCCGCCATTTGCCTCGAGGTATACGGTAAATGGTACTACCGTTCCCTGGGGCATTGATGCTGAGGCGCTGAAGGTGAATGTTCCCTGCGCTGTCCCGCCGTTCGCCGAAATCGTGCCATAGTTCGCCACCGAATCGATGAACGTAATATCGGGCGACGTTACCCTAAGGGTACCGACAGCACTCGTAGCATCAACATCACCGTCATTTCTCAGGGTCACCATGATATCAACGGTCTCCCCGGGATCAACACGACCATTGTTGTTGCCCGTGCCGTCGTCGATAACGTTCTCCTGATATACAACATTCGGCGCTGTGCCTGCTGCAAGATCACCGGTAACCACAATTGCGAACGGTTGGGGACCATAGGGACAGTTAAAACCATCGATTCTTACTGTCCAGTCGCCCGACATCGGTGAATTCATCCTGACACACTCTTCGACATTGACTGTATCAGAGGAACCCCCAGTTACCGATTGTCCTCCCGAATAGACATTACCTTTGTATTGAGTGCTGTTCGGATCGGTGACGGTTAGATTCAGGTTATTCACCAGCTTGATACCGGCACCGGCAGCGGCCGGATAGTCTGTCCAAACCAGAACAACGCGTAATGGAACCGAACTTGAGTTCACTGCATAAGTGTATTCAACATACTGGCCGGTCGAAAGGCCGGTCAATTCATCGACTATAGCCAATTTTTTGCTATCGCCAGCAAAGTACAACACACTGTCAAGATCGACCCTGCCCCAACCTATGTTATTATTAGGTACATTCGTGTAACTGGTCACTGACGGATCCGAACTGTTGACGAGCATCGCCTTGACAAGGGCGGCTGATGGCGCAATCGAATCTGTAGGATTTGCCGCACCGCCTGGATACCAACCATCCGCAAAATACTGTCGGATCAAAGCCCCGGCAGCTTGGGCGCTCGGTGCTGCCATGCTCGTACCACTCATCGACCAATAACCGTTATCAGTAGCACCGTAGGCCGAATAGACAGTCTGGGCCGGAGTTATGACGGTTGGTTTATACCGTCCATCCAGTGTCGGTCCGCAGCTCGAAAACATGTATATGGACTGATAACTGCTGCCATTCTGGCATCCTCCTACAGACACGCAATTCTTGGCAGTCGCCGGCGAAGTCACACTGCCCGAACTGGGTCCATCATTCCCATTGGAGAAGAAAACCAGGAAATCCTTATGGTCCCACATGAACTGGTCAACATTTGCCGAGCGCGAATCATAGGCGCCCGGATCGCCGCCACCCCACGAATTGGACATCAGCTTTGCACTGCCGGCCGCGTTGCCGGTATAAGGTAATATGAAGAGATCATTAAGGTTGGGGTAGGTGTATACCGAATTGCCGGTCAGCGAACCGGCGCCGTCGCAGAAATATATGCGGCTGTCCAAGGCTACACCATCCCGATCACTGGGGTTACCCATTATGTCGTCATTGCCGCACACAGTGCCCGCGGTATGCGTACCGTGATAGTAGCACGAACCTTCGTCGCCAAAGTCATTATAACCGGGACCATACGCGCTCGCCGAATCATAGGCAATGACTTTCCTGTGCGAAGGGTATTGACCCCACGTAGTGATCCATTCTGTGGTCGTATTTCTGAAGGCGTAGTGGGAGGTACGTATGCCGCTGTCGCAGGTGCTTACCAATTCGCCGTCGCCCGTAATGCCCATGTTCCAGACCCGGCGGTTACCCGATGATGCTGTCTGTACAATCCACTGCACGTCGTTGTTGTACAGTTCCAGCTCATGCCACGGTTCGATCCAGGTGACCGCCTCCATTGCCGCGATCTCCGGAACCCGGGCAAGATCGATCTCACAATTGATGAGTTGATCCCATTTCGTTTGAGCGACATCATCGATCCTGCCGCCTATTCTCTCGAGCAGGGTCACAACCTCATCCAGTTCAGCATCCGGGTACAACAAGACCGTAACCTTCCGTACACCATGCAGCACACTGAAATCCTTCTGCCCGGAGATCTTGTACGCAGGATGATATGACCCGATCCAATCAATGAAATCGAGATTCTGCACTTCATCCTTCACCGACATATTCATCTTCACCAGGAATGACTGGTTGGAGATGTAAGAATAAACCGTCGCACCAACAGATTCCAGCATCCTGATGTATTCGGTATAGACCGGACCTGTGCAGTGCACAATGAAGTAGTCAGTTTCTTTTTTCATCAACTCGACCGGAATATCCGGCTCGCCATGCTTGACGTTCAACTTCAGCCCATTAGAAAAATAGATCCAATTTGCATCTGCGTACGGGGATGGACTGAATTGGTGTATCGTACCACCCCTCACTACGCCATAGAGGCCATCGTAAGCTAAGCCGAGGGTCATCAGCAAAGCCAGTGTCACTGATATTTTTCCTTTCATCTAACCTTCCTTCCAGAATTTCAATTTATGATTTGGTAATCGGATTTTGAATTTGCTTAGTATTTCGATATTCGGATTTCGTGCTTGGGCCTTTCTCAATCCCAGCATCTCAAACCCAACCTATTAAATGAAAAGTCCATCGGCAACGGTTACCAGGCCCGTTTCGCTTAACGCTGATGCCCTGCGGCAAGACCTAAGCCGATAGACGCCAGACGATACGGGCATCGTTACCGCTCACCCCAAACCGTTACCGCTATCTAAGCAGTATTGCCTTTTCTACCTGACGGGAATCAGCAGTATCCAAACGGACAAAGTAAACACCGGCCGGCACCTCACGACCGTGACCATCAAGACCATCCCAGACATATACCGATTCTTGATTCTTGCCTGTCCCGGATTGTGACGTTGATCCGGGGATACTCGATTCTAGATCGAAAACTTTGACCAATCGCCCGGCAGCATTGTAGATCCTCAGCGTCGGCGGATTCATCGAGGATCCAGCATTCCCTATCGTGAATCGAATCAGTACTCGATCGCTGAACGGATTCGGATAGACGGGCGCCAGCATAGTTCGCATCGGCACCGCACTCAACTCCTCATACTCCTCGACCCCAACATAATCCGGCGGATATGTAGTATACCGCAGAGCAAACGAATCAGTCACCGCCGCGGCCCACTGATGATATGACCCATCATAGTAATACTCCAAACCAACCGTCTCTGCCGCATTCTCTAAGCCGAAAGTTGCCCCAGTCTGCGCCAAACCAGTCAAATAATAAACCATCACCTCACCATCACCAGTCGGCGTCGGATAATATGAAGGAACAAAAAAAGCGACCTGAAAAGTCTCCCGATCCCCAGTCGATCCATAACGCGCTACTTCGGAAAACTCCAACACCCACCGATGATTCACCGCATCGTAATACTGATATATATCACCCGCTAGCGACGGGTCCAAATCGGTCCACATCGGCGCCACCATCGCCTGAGGCCCACCGGCGGCCGGAATTGTGGTATTCGCACCGAACCGGTAAGTAGAACTGCCGAGTTCCAAAAAACCATTAGAACACAAACCGACCGTCGTATAATCGACCCCATAGTAACGAAACGTAAACGGCAAACTCACCGTCACCGTATCCGCATCCTCATTAGTAATCTCCGAGACCAATACGCCAGGACCCGGCGGCGCTAACTCCAACCACTCAAAATCCGGCGCGTAAACATGCAAACCACCAGAATAATAACCATAGTAGTAACCGGTGTCCGACGGTACCGGCTCACCGATTGCCAGGTCAAACGCCAACGTATCCTCATACAAACCAGCCATCACTACCAAATCACAAGCCGCCAACAATCCATACGGCGCTGACCCAGCCGCCGTCACCATAAACGGATCCGAACCATTATTGCCATTACCACCCGGCTGAATCGTGCCAAAACTTCCCGAACCATCATCGATCGTTAGATAAGCAGAATTTGACAGTAGTGTAGCACTTATGTTCGAGGCAGTTGCACCGCCTTCATTCTGCAGGGTCACAATGATATCTGCTGTTTCGCCCGGTTCCAGAATACCGTTGCCTGAAACCGAATACCCCTGACAAACAAGCACCGGCGCACTGACCGTCAGACTGAACTGAGATACCCATGTCGAGTCACTGTTATCCCTGCAGGTTAGTGTGAACAGTATCGTGTTGTTATCCGGGCAAGAAGAACTGATCGCCACGTCAAACCCGTCCGTTCCAGTATAGGCAGAATCATTGGGTGCGATATTCCCGAAACTTTTTGTGGTGTCGGAGAGCGTAGCATAGACATTATCGGTACTTAGTGCTCCGCTTATCCCATTCCCCTGACTCTGCCCCCAATTCATCACCCAAACTGGCAGCTGCACTGACTCACCAGGGTTGAGCTGGCTATTATTGTTGCCGCCAGGCAACGAATCGCTTATCAGACAATTCAGGAATGTAACATAAGCATAGTTTGTCGATTGGACAACGAGTGAATCCTCAAAAGGATAATGATTTTGTGCAGTCACCGTAACATTCATGGACCCAGGCGAGTTCGAGTATACGCCCAACGTAACCAACCCTGTAGTGTTGGTATGACCGCTCACGTATACTTCATCTCCTTTGTGCAAACAAACCAACGCATTACTGACCGGGCTGCCGCTACTTGTAACCACGACGTTCACGTTCTGGTTTCCAATTGGGATCGCTGAAGGAAAATTGACCGTGAGGTTCTGGGGTATATCAGTCCAT
>JBFEPB010000036.1:0-8637 GCA_041550295.1 bacterium
ACGCTGCCGAAGCGCTGAAGCAGAATGCCGAAATGCTGGAACTCTATCCAGAGGCGAACCTCACTATCGAAGGTCACTGTTGTGAGATCGGTACCGCCGAATACAATCTCGCCCTCGGTGAGAGGCGCGCGAAGGCAGCATTCGAGTACCTGGTAATGCTTGGCATCGATCCGGCGCGCATGTCCACGGTCAGCTACGGCGAAGAAAGGCCGCTTGACCCGACAGATCTCGAGAAGAACCGGCGATGTGAATTCAAGAGATTCTAACCACATTACAAACGGTCTCAAATAATGCGTAAAAGAATACTTGGAGTGTTTCTTCACTCACAAATACTCGTGCTGGTAATCCTTACCAGCACGAGTTGCCTTAGCAGGCAGCGTTTCGCCAACTACGGCTGGCAACTCGACAGCCTACGATACTACACCAGGAAAGTCGACAGCCTGATCATTGCGCAGGGTGATCAAATCGAACAGCTCCGTACCGACCTCTATGTGAAAACGAATGAACTCAGCCAGAAATTTGACATGCTCAATTCACGGCTGGGGGAATCAGAATCACAGATCAGCCAACTCTACACCAAGATCGGACCTACCCAGAAGGCGGCACCTGATTCTGAAGCCATCGCGCAGGTCAGTCCCGAAGCCAGGCTCATCTATGAATCCGCCTACAAGAACTACATCAAGGGTAACTATCAGGAAGCGATCGATGGTTTTCTGGCCTACCAGCAGGCAGCGCAGGATGGTCCGCTCGTGGATAATGCACTCTACTGGATCGGCGAGTCGCACACCGCTCTCGGTCAATTGCAGAAGGCAGTGAATGCGTTTCAGGAATTGGTCAACAAGTTTCCGCAGAGCACACGGGTGCCGACCGCCCTATACCGCATGGGGATCATCTATGAAGAGGCACGAGATATGAAGACTGCCCGCTTTTACTACAATCAGGTGATTAGGGACTTTCCTAATTCACCCGAGGCTTCCCTCGCCAAGAACCGGTTACAATAAATATGAATATATTCAGGATCTTCTTAGAATCGAGCACCGCGGCTCAACTCATAATGATAATCCTCCTCATCTTTTCAATCTGGTCATGGGGGATATTCCTCAGGAAATTGGTCATTTTCGGAGGCGTCAAACGTCGGACCAAACGGTTCATGTCTAACTACAATTTCCACAAGGATACCAAGGAATGGGGAAATTTCGGCTTTCAGCTGACCGACAATCCCTATGGAAGGATCCTTGCCAGCGGGCTCGAAGAATACAAGAAACTCAAGGTAAAGGTGAGCGCCCATCTGATGCATCAACAGGAACATAAAAAAGAACGTGGTTTCATTAACGAACTCGCCGACAACGTGCGACTGGCAATGGAAAGGACGAAGATCGAAGAAATCTCGCAGCTCGAAACGTCCCTGCCCGCCCTTAGCACTTTTGTCAGCGTGAGCCCGTTTCTGGGATTGTTGGGAACGGTCTGGGGCATAATGGAGGCCTTTCTGGAAATCCGCGCCCGCGGTTCGGCTCACATCACTATTGTTGCGCCGGGCATTTCCGACGCACTAATCACCACGGTATACGGATTGCTCGTGGCGATCCCAGCGCTCATTTTCTACAACATATTCAGAAGCCGGGTCAACAATTATAACAGCGAGCTGGAGAAGTTCATCAACGAGATCTACGCAAATCTGCGCAAGGAATTATTGACCCTGTCGCAATGAACAATAAAGGCCTGATCTCCGAGATCAATATCACCTCTCTCGCCGACGTCAGCATCACTTTGCTGGTGATATTCATCATCACCGCGCCGATGATGACACCCGGCATCGATGTCGACCTACCGCGCACCGATGCATCACTCCCTCACGACGAAGAAGGTGTCACGGTTTCGATCAACAAGGCCGAGGAGATATTCATCGACAACGACATGGTGCAGATGGGCGACATCGAGACAAGAATACGACAGATCCTGAGCAGCAAGCCGCCCGGCATCATCATCTACCTACGCGCCGACAAGGAAGTGGACTACGGCTTCATCGTTGAAATAGTAGGGAGGCTGCGCAAGGCAGGTGTCAAGGAACTGGGCCTGGTTGCCGAAATACCGCAGGGATGAATCGTTTCCACATTTTCTCGGCATTGCTACACATTGTGCTGTTTGCGGGGATCTATATTTCAGGCCGCGCTCATTTCAAACCGATACCACAGATCGAGGTCTACAAGGTCAGCCTGGCGCCATTACCCCAGCCAAAGGTGACCGCCCCCGAGGAAATTCCGGAGGAACAGGAGGAAATAGTACCGGAGGAAAAACCAGAGGAAAAGGCACCGCCCAAGCAAGAAGAAAAGAAACCAGAACCCGCGAAGAAACCTGCCGAGCAGAAGGCAAAGGAAGTGGTTAAGAAGGGGCTGCCCGACATCAAGCCAAAGATCTACACGGGAAGCGGCCGCGGATTCACGTATTCGTATTACCTGAACATCTTGCTCAATAAGATTGGAAAGAACTGGCACAATCCGTTTCGGGAAAAGGACATAATACTGAGAAGCATCGTGTACTTTGAGGTCGACAAAGACGGCAATATATACAGCGTCCGTCTGGAAGAAGACTCAGGTAACGATCTGTACAACGAGACAACGATGCGTGCAGTGGTTGCTACGAAAAGCCTGCCGCCCTTGCCTGACGAATTCGCCGACGACTTCCTGAAGGTCCACCTGGAATTCCTTACCGCGCAGTGAAATCGTATCTCACCGCCCTGCTATTCATCACCCAACTGGGCATCGCCCAAGATGTCTACCTCCGTCTGACCGACTACGGCGGCGGCAAGATCAATCTTGTCGTCGAGCCGTTCTCATCCGAAGGGTCGGGCCGGGATGAAACAGCACGCCAGATCAAGATCGTTGAGGAAGTCCTCAATAACGACCTCGAATATTCGCTGTATTTTGATGTTTTCAACGACACGGCACTGGTAACCGAAGGCGCTGAGGGGGTGATACTAAGAGGTGCTGTCGAAAGTGACAGGATCGCGGTACGCCTGGAAGATTTTGGCACCCGTGAGAAAATAGGCGAGCGTGCCTATAAGTTCGAACCCGACGCGAGACGCACTGCTCACAACATCGCCGACGATGTCATCAACATGCTGACCGGTGAGAAAGACATATCCCGGACAAGGATACTCTTCTCCTACAAAACGTCGGCGGGCAAGGAAATCGGCCTGATCGATTACGATGGCTACAATTTTACGCATCTCACTGACAACGACAACATCAACCTGTTCCCCTCATGGGCGCCGGATGGCAAGCGCATGCTCTTCTCTAGCTACACGGATGACCGCCTGAAGATTCTTATCCATGATTTCGCAGACAAAAAGACAACTTCTTTGTCTTCATTCAAGGGATTGAATTTCGCGCCGTGCTGGTCGCCAGACGGTACCAAGATTTGCATGAGCCTCTCGAAGGACGGTAATGCCGAGCTGTATCTGCTTGACCTCAACACCAGGAAAATGCACCGTTTGACGAACAATTCGGCGATCGACACTTCACCGACCTTCTCGCCGAACAGCCGCGAGATCGCTTTTGTGTCCGACCGATCAGGCAATCCACAAGTCTATGTCATGGACACCCACGGCGGCAATGTGAGACGCCTCACATTTCATGGTAACTACAATACTTCGCCGGCCTGGTCGCCGCGCGGAGATATTATTGCTTACGTTTCCAGGGAAAAGGACAACTCCCAGCAGATATACATTACCGATCCAACTGACTACAACCCGGTCCGGCTCACTTACCTCAGCAACAGCGAAGAACCGGCATGGGCACCGGACGGCCTGCATATTGTCTTCACGTCCAACCGCACCGGCCGCTATGAACTGTACACCATGAACTGGGATGGTTCGCGCGTGCGAAAATTAACAAGGGGCATTACCGCCAGCGCCCCTGACTGGTCGCCGATTACCGAAGAGTGATCTGGTTTACGCGGCGCAGGACATCATAATCAAAGACGTCCCGTATGCACCACACACCATCCTCAGTTACGATATGGAATAGAGAACTCGCGAGCGAAATCACGCTCCAATAATATGCAAAATCTCAGGCTCCAAACTACTGTTTTGATCATAGCCTCTCGGAACAACGTATCAATGAGATCAGAGCACTCACTAAAAGCACACCATGAACGAGGTATACTGCAATACTACTTAATACTATTGACTTGACCGTGGTTCTGAATACGCTTGAGTAGAATGATACGAGCAAGACGCGCAGGAGCGGGATATGTTTAGCCTTCTGCGGACAAAAGGAGTACTGTTCCTCGGACTCTCGAATACCGTTTCACAATTAGGCGACCGCCTGACCCACATGGTCATAATTACCCTCATCGGCGTTATGTTCCCGGGGCGCATTTCCGCTTTCAGCGAATTCTCCGTTACTTTTTCACTGCCGATCGTGATCTTATCACCTTTCGCCGGAGTCTTTGTCGATCACTGGAACAAACAGACGATAATGTTCCGGTGTCATTTAATACAGGCCGCACTTATTTTTGCTACACCCTTCTTCATCATGCTCACCAAAAGCGTCGTGCCGGTGTGGATACTCGTCGTCCTGTTCTTCTCGCTCGACCTCTTCAACAACACCTCAAAGAACAGCGTTGTCCCGGACCTGGTTCAGTACGATCAACTGGTCCCGGCGAATTCGGTAATCACAACCCTGGCACGGGCTGCGACTTTCGTGGGCATGGTCGGCGGAGGTTATCTCATCAAGTGGGTAGGCTGGCAGGCTGGCTTCTTCATTGACGCTTCGACCCACCTGATCGCCGGCGTGCTCGTCCTCGGCATGGGTGCAAAGAGTTTGTTTGCACCGGTGCGCAAGGTCGATTTCTCGTTCTCCAAAGAATTGAAGAAATCACTGCGCACCTTTGCGACCGATCTCAAGGAACTCGGTATATTGCTACTGACCGACCGCATGGTCACGTTCGTGATGATATCGGTGTTCGTGCTGCCCTTTGTTTCCGCCGTTGCCTACACGGTGCTCATATTTCTCGTGCAGCAGGAATTCGGCATGGGGACGCCCGGGGTCGGATTACTCGGCGGCATCATCGGTATCGGAATGCTCTGCGGCGCAGTCTTGATCGGTCATTTCGGACGCCACGTAAGCCGCGGGTTGATACTGATATACAGCATTGCGGTTCTTGCGATTTTTTTCTTCTTCGGCCCGTTCTTCATCACGCCCATCTATCTCTATTCTATTTCATTCGTCGTCGGTATCATATACTCTTTTCTGGGTATTGCACAGGATACGATACTACAGGAAGACGTTGGCAGGGGCATCAGGGGTCGCATCTTCGCGACAAAGGAATTCATCGCGAACGTTACCTTTGTGGTATGGGCAGTTCTGGTCGGAGTTATCTCGGGAATACTCGGACCATTCATGATCATCCGCTTTGTAAGTATCGTGCTGCTGATCGTTCTGGCATTTTCAATAATCATCTACCGCTCCATACCTTACGAGGTAAGATCCAAACTGTAGCATGTGGTCGCGCTTGCGATGTAAGGAGAAGGGGTCCAGATGATCGATGCAGTAAGATTCGGTGTCTCAATGAGCAAGACACTGCTGAGGAATTTTGACCAACTGATCAAGGAAATGGGATACCGGAACCGCTCCGAAGCGATCCGTGATCTCATACGGGAACGTCTCGTACAACAAGAGTGGCAGAGCACTGCTCAGGAAACTGTGGGCACGATCACCATCGTGTACAGCCATGACGTACGTGAACTGACCGAGATATTGACCGCTTTGCAGCACAAATATCATAGGCAAATCATCTCAACCATGCACATACATCTGGACAAACACAACTGCCTGGAGGTTCTCGTGGTCAGGGGCAAGGGAAGGCAGATCAAGAAGATCGCCGACCGGCTGCTCAGCACCCGTGGCGTCAAACACGGCAGGCTCACCACGACCACAACAGGACGATCACTAAAATAACGATACTGGATACTTGATACACGATCTGTAACTATATTCGTTTCGCTCCGAACGTTATTATCGTTAATACCGCTGGAAAATTCTCTCGAATAGCGAATGATGTTTTTGTAGAGAAATCGGGGCGATCGGATTTGAACCGACGACCTCCAGCACCCCAAGCTGGCGCGCTAAGCCAACTGCGCCACGCCCCGATATTGCATTATAATTAACGAATTCCTTGTGTCAAGCGGAATCGGATTTTGTGCTTCTAATTTGTGAAAATCCGCGAAACGAATTTTCAAATCTCTCCTGCTTTCCTCAATCCGTATTTCGCGCACAATGGTCCGACTAGTTCATATATCACAGTCGTCGCGGTGATCGTGGTGAAGATCATCTCCCCGTACGTGGGATACAATGCCTTGGCACTCAATGCGACGCCCAGCGCGACACCTGCCTGCGGCACTAATCCCCAAGCCAGGTACTTGCTGATATTCTCGCCTGCTTTTGATATCATCGAGCCCAGTCTAACCCCGATGAATTTGCCAAAAACCCTGAATACTATATACAGCACGCCCATTATGCCAACCTTTGGTAGCATATTGATTTCGAGGTTTGCGCCGACCAGAACAAAGAACCCAAGGAAAAAGACCATGTCTACATTTCTCAATTTTTCGAAAAATAGGTTATTGTTCCGAACGATGTTGGCAACGACCAGGCCGAATGTCATATTGGTCAAGAGCGGCGATAGCCTCAGTTTCATGGCCAGCCCAACTGCGAGGAGTATCGACCCAATGACTATAACAAGAACCTCCTCGACGGTCATAATGAACCGGGAAAGCACGTAGAAGATCGCTCCCAGCACGGCACCCAGCAACAGCGCGGCGAATATCTCGTAGAAAGCATCAAATAAGACCCCGGAACTGAAAACGCCCAGCCGGAGAGCATTTGCGGTCGTTATTGCCAGTGCCGAGAAAATCAAGCACCAGGCATCATCAATTGCGACTACCCTCAGTAGCATATCAGTAACCGGGCCGTTGGCCCGATACTCCCTTATTACCATTACGGTCGCCGCAGGGGCCGTAGCCGCGGCTGCAGCTCCCAACACGAACGCGGGATGAATCGGAAGACCGTTCATAGAATGATAGGCCACCATAACCAGGGTCACAATAATCCAGGCAAACGCCGCTTCGAGAACAGAAATCCAGATTACCGGTTTACCAGAGGCCTTAATGCCCTGTATGCTGAAATTCGCTCCCAAGGTGAAGGCAATGATGCCCAACACGAAGTTGGAGACAAAATCAGATGCATTCATGATCTTCGGCGGGATGATGTTCAGCAGGCGGGGCCCGATCAGGATCCCGATGAGAAGGTATGCGGTAACTGCGGGGAAACTGATGCGGCGCAGGAGTTTTGCACCGACATAAGCGAATACAATAATGAAGGCAATGCCCAGTATGCTATTCAGACGGCGAGATCTCCCCAGCTTTGACCAGACTGTATTTTGTCAGAAGCGGCCCGACCAGTTCGAATACCACTGAAGTTGCGGCGATGATGGTGAATATGTAATTCCCATAATCTGGAAAAGTCACTTTGGCAACAAGGCCGACGCCCAAAGCGACACCCGCCTGCGGGGCAAGGCCGAGACCAAGCCAAGCCTCAGCACTCTTTGGTGCATTGCTTATTCTCGCGCCAAGTTTTGCACCGTAGACCTTTCCGATCGTGCGGAATGTTACGTAGAGAATGCCCGCGATCCCCATCTGATAGAGTATTCCAAAATCGAGATGGGCGCCGGATAGGATGAAGAACGCAAGGTACAATGGTGTATCAACCGAGCGCAGGACCTCGAAGAATTTATAATTCTCGCGCGCGATGTTGATAAGGATTAGCCCCATCATCATCGCCGATAAAAGGACCGACACTTCCAAGGCGATCGACAGCCCGACATCCAGAAAAAGTAGACCAAGTGTATAAACCAATAATTCCTCACTGGTCCTGACGAACTTGCTCAATCTGGATGACAGGTAACCCAAAACAGCTCCGAGCAGCAGTGCGCCGAATATTTCACCGAGACCTGCAAAAACGATCGACATCTGAAAAACATCAGCCCGCATTGCGTTCCCAACCGCAATCGCCATGGCGGCAAAGATGAGACACCAGGCATCATCGATGGCCACCACTTTAAGCAGCAGTTCAGTCAGTACACCGCTTGCCCTGTACTCACGAATTACCAGGACCGTGGCTGCTGGCGCCGTTGCCGACGCAGCCGCACCCAGAACAATTGCAGGGTAGACAGGCATCTTGATGCTAATGAAATAAACGATAAGTGCGGTGGAAACCAGCACCCAGGCCACCAGCGCCGCGCTGAGGGAAATCCACATGACCTGTTTCATACCCAGCCGCAGTTTGTCCAAACGGAAATTCTCGCCGAGACTGAAGGCGATCAATCCCAGAACGAGATTTGAGAATAACTCAGAAGAAGCAAAGATCTCCGGTGTGACAAGGTTGAGCAGCTGGGGGCCAATGAGAATACCGACGATAAGAAAGGCGGTTACACTCGGGAGGCGCACCAATTTCAGCAGGCGCGCGCCGACAAACCCTAGTAGTAGAATGAGACCGGCGCTGAGCAGACTATTCACTTTCCAGAATTTCGCGTTCTTTGAATATGTAGACGAGAATGTCGAGCAAAGACAGAACACCC
>JBFEPB010000037.1:0-8332 GCA_041550295.1 bacterium
AACGTTGTATATGCTTGCATTGTTTCTCAAACCACCGCCTTCGGCGTTGCGGAAAACATATCCCAGGTTCAGGTCAAACTGGAAGTTCCCCGATTTTGCCGTGAACAGACCGACACCGCCAAAATCAATACCGTCACTGGAAAAATATCTAAACAGACCACCTGGGTTGGTGTATGCGGCATTGAAGATAGGGTAATCCTCTATCTCATTACCCAAATTCGAAATATCCCGATCTGAACCGAGTGGGAATGAAACAAATGTATACAACCCGTACTTGATATTCTCCTGTCCGAAATTGAATTTCAGCCCCAGTTTTGTATCACCAAAGCCGATACTCGCGCGGTTGGTGTCTGTATCTTTATAATCGATGCCATCTCCATAGAAAACGCTGGCAATATTGAACGAGAACCAATCAGCCGGCGCATAGCCCATGCTGAATCCGAAATCACCTCCGCCATAGGTGGCGTCCGTGCCGAGCAACCCCGCACTGAAGGTATCTATCGGTGACGTAGCTAGATGGTCTTCCTTGAAACCCCTCAGGTAGAAGCCGAAGTTGAAAGTACCGGCCGATCCGTTGTCCGCAGATATCGTGCGGAAGAGACCCATGGTTCCTTCATAGTTGGGCATCGCGAAAGCAAGCGATGCAACGGTGAGTATTAATACGTATTTTTTTATTTGCATACAGCCTCCTTTTATTTAAGTAACTACTTGCCTATGCGCATAATTATACATAGAGACTGAAAAATGTCAATAGCACTACAAAACATTGGCCATGCTTTGTATCCGTAACATGCACACTATACTGCTTTGCCAGAGGAGAAACGAGGTATCAACCCTGGAGCTCACACACATCACCAGTTTGATATCCTCGAAATACGAAGACCAGGGGAATCAAACGAAGCAAGCGAATCGTTTCATCAATTGCTAAAATGATAAAATTACACTACTTCTGACGCTCAATCACGCTTACAAGCCGCTCAAGCCCATCCATTACCTTTGTCATCTGGGTCGTCTTCATCCAGTAAAGATGACTTCGCCATTCCACCTCATACCTCACCAGATCTAGATTCCTGAGAACGCGCAGGACCTGAGAGACGGTCGACATGCTGACACCCAAGAGGGCGGACAGTTCTTCCGGAGTTCTCTTTTGATTACGTAACAAGGTCAGAAGCTCATAAGCTGTTGGATTACCCAACGCACGGCATATCCTTGACGCACGATATCTGTTTTCTGGTATCATCTTTTTTGCCATGGGTAATTCTATGTCATTTTATCGTTTTGTCAATTGCTAAAATGATGAGGGACCATTGACACAAGACAGAATACATCTTATAATGAAATGGAGGTACAGCATGTATATGTTTCAATGTTTGGTCAAGTATATTTCGGTTCTGCTGATATTTGTTGCTTCCATTTCGCACGCTCAGAACATATTTTTTGTTGCAAACACCAATTCACCCCTGGCCACCGCATACAATAACAGTCATAAAATAGCATCCAATTTCGAGGAATATCAGAGTGACACGATTTATGTCGTCTTTCAATCGTTGGATAGCGTATACTTCGTCTCCACCACGAATCAAGGGGTTTCCTGGGGAACGCCCATTGCCCTCTGTGCAGGGGAGTTCCCGGCCCTCGATATCGGCCCGGCTGGGTTTCGCCACCTTGCCTGGCAGTCTACTGATGGTGAAATCTACTATGACTGCCTTGATGATTGGAGCCCCCCGCTCAATGTCAGCGGCTCGCCTGAGCGATCATCCCTGCCCGATCTCGTTATCGATTCAAGCAACGTAAAACATATCACGTGGGTAGAAAACATTGACGGTATAGATCAAATCATTTACCGGACAGTAGAGAACGGCATGCTCGGGGACACTTTTTGCATTAGCGGCTACGGGTCATCCCTGGCTGTGTATGGACATCCAGGCATCAGTATATTCGCACCAAGCAACCGTATCTATGTTATCTGGGAATGCTTTGATTCTCTCTGCTATTCACCTTATCAGATCCACCTTAGGTATCTAGAAAATGATGTCTGGTCTGCAACAAGAGTATGGGCGGCTTACCTGCCGCTGCGCCATCCCTCAATCGATTACTCACACGGGCAATTACAGGACACGCTATCTTTTGGTTACGAGGACAGCACGAGCGGCAACATGGAAGCGACGTTCTACGGAGGAAACTGCGGCGGTTATCAAACACCCGGTCGCTCGACATACCCGGTGATATCAACGGTCGGGACAACCTGGAGTTATCTGTTCTGGCAGGAAGACTCGGCAGGGTCAACATACATATACTACGACCTGTACTATTTCTTAGCAGGATGGAGCCATGGTACATTGAATTCTCCATCGCCGTGCAGGCATCCCAGTGTCTGCGGCGCTTACGTGGTATGGACACAAGGAGACAGTGCTCCTTACAGTATTTACTTTGCCGATTTTGGCTATCCGATAGGAATACAAGAGGACACAAAATCATCACTGGTGAACTTATCGGCTACCCCGAATCCATTCACGAAGCTGACTACAATCAGCTTTGGCAAAGGGCATAGCGCAGAGCGCATAGATATCAAAATCTACGATGCGACCGGCCGTTTGACGAAAACATTGTATGAAGAATCGAGTATCCCCGGATTCACACCACAGTCCGGGACAGGCCAGAATCAAGAATCTGCCTTTGTATGGTTCGGTGATGATAACTCGGGAAACGAGCTGCCGGCAGGTGTATATTTATGCTGTGTAAGCGCAGAAAATCAAGTGGCAATAAAAAAGGTGATCAAAGTCTACTAAGTTACTGAATTATGAATTCCAGCTCCGGACTGGAATTCAGAGTTGCCACGGCTGAACAATACTTATCGCGCGACAATTCAAAAGACCGAAGGAGATCCTCCCGTTTGTAATCACCAGCACAGTTGAACTTAACTGTGATCTTTGTGTACTTGTGAGGGTGTTCTTCCGCTCTGACACCGCTCGCTTCGACCACAAAGCTGTCTATCTTGCCACCCTTTTTCTGCAAGATGGATACTATATCCATGCCCATGCAGCCGGCTAGTGATACTAGCATGAGTTCGAGCGGCCGGAAACCCTGATCAGAACCGCCAAAGTCCTTTTCAGTATCGACCAGGATCTTATGACCATGCCGATCTTCGGCTTCGAACCGCAAACCTTCACACCAGGATATCTTAATCATGGTAAACCTCGTCTCAAAAGTTTATCTATTCCTTTAATAGAGAGTCAATCATCGCATCGAAGTGCGACTCGAGCTCAGGCGCAAAACCAACCTGGGTCTTTCTTATCTTACCCTTCTTGTCCACGAATATTGTTTTGGGAATACCTGTAACGCCGTAATCCTTTGCCAAATCGTCACCGCCTACAAAGACCGGGTAAGGGATATTCACCTCATTTCTGAAATTGATCAGAGCCTGTTCATCATCCAGACCAATGCCTAGAATCGTAAAGCCCTTATCATTGTATTTTTCATAGAGCCGGACAAAGGTCGGTATGCTTTTCCTGCAGGGCGGGCACCAAGTAGCCCAGAAATCTATAACCACTACTTTGCCTGTGAGCGCAGACAGTGTGTATTCTTCGCCATCAAGCGATGTCAGCGTGAAATCAGTGAGTTCAGATTGGCCCGACTTCGACTGAGACCCAGACCCGCATGCGATCGTCATAAAAACCACGACCGCCATTATCCTCAGCATCTTTTTCATCTCAAAACCTCCTATTTTTCGATGTATTTATCTATTTTCTTTATTATTTGTTCTTTTGGCAATGCGCCAATAATTCTTTCGACCTCTTTGCCTTTATTGAAAATAATCATGGTTGGGATATTCTGAATAGTATATTCATTAGCTGTTTTTATTTCATTATCAACATTTATCTTCCCGATATTCAACTTGCCAGCATAATCATTGGCGATCTCTTCCAGAATAGGGGCGACCATAGAGCAGGGCGGGCACCATATCGCCCAGAAGTCAACTAGATAAGGGAGTGTTGACTTATCAACTTCCTGATGGAAGTCGTTATCGGTAAGCTCTTTCACCATATAAACCTCCTTCACTTATTCAGCACTTGCCAGCATTTTACTCATTATGCGTATGGTATCTGATTCTAGGCAATGTTTCACGTGAAACATTAGAAACTCTGTTCAAAACCCAGTTTTATCATGCGATTGAACTGCTCATCACCCGGGCTATTGTCGAGCAAATCCCTCAAGGCGAATTCGAAAAACGCCTCGCCATAGAACATGATCCGCACTCCTGTGTTCAAGTATCCCTTATTATTATCACCAGGGTCGTTCAAATTGGCTGCATAGTCAACCAGCAATGCCCCAGAATTGCCAAACTGGATCTTCATTCCACCAAATATGTCAAAACCTTCGTCAAATTCAAGACAATAATTACAACCAAAACTCGGGATTATCAGCACATTTGACACGCCGAGTGTCTTGCCCATCTGCGCATATAATCCTTTTGACCTTATCTCGTAGCGTTCAACATATTCTCCATAGCCCTGATTGTCAAAGCCAAGCAGAAACCCAGGATAATAAAACCCCTCTTCAATCACTAGTAGGCGAATCTGAACCCCAGGATGATCATAGAATTCTGGACTGCCAACGCCGATGAGATTCGATGCCCCATAACTCAAACCAACTCCGAGTCTATCCCAAATACCGACATTGAAATATCCAAGGAGATCACCGCCTGGACCACAGCGTAGTTCAATGTCAAACACACCATGCACCGGCGGCTTTGGATAAGGTTGATCAACGTAATAAAGGCTAAGAAGCATCAAAACAATTGCCATACTGCCTCCTCTACACATGGATTTTTACGCTGAAAACGACTATATCCGACCATAGATCTTTATACCATCTTTACCCAACATAGCTTTGATCCGATTGAGCACGTCTGAATCGGGGTTTATTTTCAAAGTACGAGATCTGAATTTCTTAGACTCCTTGTCATTGTTGACCCTGAACCAAACCTCACAGCTGCCCTGATTATCATTTATCAAGTTACACAACTGTTTAAGAGTACCCTCATCAATACTATGCTCATTGAAATTAATGAATATTTTCTTATAGTACTTCTTCGCATCCTGCAATGCTATTATGTCCTCAGCCCTTATGCTTTTCCGATCCTCTTCTCCTGATATCCGGCCTTTTATGATCAACGGTGTATCGACCCTTAGGAGCCCAGAGAACCGCTCAAAATAATCAGAGAAAATAAATACGTCAATCGAACTCTCAAGATCAGCCAGGTTGACGATCGCATAGTTTCGTCCATTCTTATCACGCTTTATCTTTTTCGAATTCAGGATCCCGCCAATGGCGATAACCTCTCCGTTCTCTACATTGCCTAATTGGCTAATCGGTTTCAAACTTAGGGCTTCGAATTCCTCCTGGAATCTTTCCAGAGGGTGCTCAGTAAAATAGAATCCAAATGCCTCTTTTTCATAGATACCCTTATCACCCTGAGCAGGTTTTTGTGCCAGGTCATTATCCGTCTGTTCAACTGAATCAAACAACCCTGCCTGGGTTCCAATGTAGTCCTTGCTCCGTTGCGCCATATTCAAGACTTTGTCAACGTCAGGCTCGAACGTCCGGAATGCACCGGCTTTTATTAGCGATTCCAGCGATTTCTTGTTCATCCCCTTGGCGCGTGCCTGGAAATCGAAAAATGATTTGAACAAACCCCGTTTTCTCTCATCAACTATCGCCTGGACAATTGGCCGGCCGAGATTTTTCAAAGCCCCCAGACCATATCTTATCCCACCCTTTTCAGGGGTGAACTCGAAGTCACTTGCATTGATATCGGGTGGATGAATAGACACTCCCATCCTCCGGGCTTCACGGATCAGTATCCACAAGCGGTTTGTGTTATTCATCTCGCTGTTCATTGACGCATTCATGAATTCCAGTGGATAATGACACTTCAGATATGCTGTCTGGTTTGCCAGAGCCGCATAGGCAGCAGCATGAGATTTATTGAACCCATAGCCAGCAAAAGGAACGAGTTTCTTGAAAATATCATCCGCCAATTCCGAGTCTACGCCGTTCTTCTTTGCACCGGCAATGAATTTCTCCCGGTTGTCCACCATCAAATCCGCTATCTTCTTACCCATCGCCCTTCTCAGCAAGTCTGCTTCAGCCAGTGAAAATCCGGCAATTCGTGATGCGATCTGTATGACCTGTTCTTGATAAACGATCATACCATAGGTTTCCTTGAGAATCGGCTCGAGCCATGGATGCAGGTATTCTATTTTCGCAGGATCGTGCTTATTGGCAATCATCTGCTGAAGATTCACATTTGCCATCGGGCCTGGACGGTATAGTGCAATGACCGCGATTATGTCCTCAAAGCGTTCCGGCTGGAAGTTTCGCAAAATGTCTTTCATGCCCTGGCTCTCAAGCTGGAACACGCCCACTGTATCAGCACGCTTGAGCATGTCAAAAGTGTCCTTATCATCGATCGGAATGTCTTCTATGTGCCGGCCAATCATTTTGAGCGTTGTATCGATTACAGTCAGGGTTCGCAGACCAAGTATATCCATTTTTATCACACCGATGTCTTCAAGAGAATTCTTTGCATACTGGGTGGAAATTTCACCGCGTTCCGGACTCTTGAAGAGCGGCACGTATTCAACCAACTCCTTCGGCGTTATCACAACACCTGCGGCATGAGTCGCCGGATGCCGAGCAAGACCTTCAAGCCTCTTCGCGATATCGAACAATTCTTTGTATTCGGCTTTGGATTGGATAATAGTTTCGAGCTCCTTGATACTTGTGATCGCCTCATCAATACTGGATTGGAAGGGAATTAATTTTGCCAATCTATCAATCTCAATATAGGGGATACCCATTACCCTACCAACATCCCTGACAACTGCCCGTGCTTGCATCGTTCCAAAGGTAATAACCTGAGTGACATTTTTTTCACCGTACCGTTCCTTGATGAAATTGATTATTTCATCCCGTCTGGTGTCGCCAAAATCAGCGTCAACATCAGGTAAGCTTATTCTCTCCGGATTGAGGAAACGTTCGAAAATGAGATTGTACTGCAGCGGGTCGATATCTGTGATTCCCAGTGAATACAAAACCAGACTTCCTACTGCAGAGCCCCTTCCTGGCCCGACCGGAATATTGCTTTTTCGCGCAAATTCGACGATCTCACGCACGATGGGGAAGTAGCCGGAAAGCCCCATCTTTTTGATGATGTTCAACTCATAGTCAAGCCTGTCCTGCATGCCTTGCGTCGTCCTGGTGTATCGATGGTTTATGCCATCGCTCGTCAGGTATTTCAGATAGTCAAAGTCAGTTTCAAAACCATCTGGCCTGGGGAAACTCGGCAGTTTAACATCTTTGCCTGTTGTATCGATAAGTAGATTACATCGCTCCGCGATCAAACCTGTGTTTGATACTGCCTCAGGAAGATCATCAAATAACTTCGCCATTTCCTCGGGCGATCTGAAGTAGACCTGATGGCTTTCAAACTTAAGCCTCTCACGATCAGAAAGGGTCTTCTTAGTACCAATACATAAGAGCACATCATGTGCCTTATGGCCATTTTCATCAAGATAATGGCAGTCATTTGTTGCTACAACCGGCACGTCAAACTCACGAACGAGTTCAAGCAGTTCCTCGTGTAGCTTCGGCTCAGTACGCAAGCCCAACCTCATCAGCTCAATGTAGAAATTCTCCGGACCGAGTATATCAAGATACTCAGACAGCGCCTTCCGGGCACCTTCATGGTCGCCCATGGCGATCCGATATGGAATCTCACCTTTCAGGCATCCGGAAAGACCGATCAAACCTTTGCTGTGCTGGGCAAGTAATTCTTTGTCGATCCGTGGTTTATAGTAGAAGCCCTCAAGATATGCTGCCGATGAGAGTTTTATCAAATTCTTGTATCCTGCTTCATTCTCGCAAAGCAAGGTCAGATGAAACGAACTCTCTGGTACCCTCATGTCACGGGACTGGTCGAGCCTCGACCTGGGCGCAATATAGGTTTCCATGCCGATGATCGGCTTGATCCCCATCTTACGAGCACTGATATAGAACTCGATCACCCCGAACATATTGCCATGATCAGTAATCGCCAGCGCTGGCATTTCATACTGAGCCGCGCGCTCAGTGAGCCGGTCGATCTTCATTGCACCATCAAGCAGAGAGTATTCAGTGTGATTATGCAGATGTATAAATTTCATACCAATTAGACTTAAGCCTCCTCTAGATTCATGTTACGCATCTGGAGCCGGGTTTCTCAACGGTAAGTTAAGCGGATTAGCACAGTAAATCTCCTTGCAACGAGGACAAAGAACAAATTCGAATT